>NZ_LN852696.1:600000-900000 GCF_001244545.1 Candidatus Stoquefichus sp. SB1
TTTTAAAACAATTATAATGAAATAGAAAATTGCCAGGTTCTTTAAAAAACATTAATATCCAAACTTAGAATAATATCTCATATATTTATCAAGTAGTTTCTCTTGTTTGCAATTCTGATAAGAAATATAATAATAAAAAAGATGTACAATCTTTAAAAAAGAATAAATAAAGATTTGATGATTGTCGATGAGTGTTTTATGAAGCTCTATCCAAAACTTATGGTAAATGAAAATTCTTAATCTGATTGCTGGGACACTCTTGGGGTGGAATACTTTCGTATATACATTATATTTTTTGTTTTATGATTGTAGGTTTATTAAGTAGTGTTTTTTTAATTGCTTAGACATTTAGGGAACTTTACTTATAATTGGTGTTTGATAAAATACTAGTAAAATGAAAATTAGAGTTTTTAAGATGTGTAAAAAATGAATAAAAGGAATGATGGGGCTGATGTGTACTAATTCCTTTATACATATTAAATTTATAAAATTTAAAAATAAATATTTTTCGAAATATTTTAATATTACAAAAAATATTGACATAATATGATTGGACGACTATAATGATGAAGAAAGGAAATATACAAATATTTCATTAAATTATATTTTAAGATTGGGAGGAGATAATTTTGTTGGAAAGAAAATTGAGCGAATTTGTAACATTTATTCCTGGAGTTAATTCTACACGTGTTGAAAAACAGTTTGATTTACAGGATATAGAATATTATGATCAGACTTCTTTTGAAAGAGATCTGAATTATGATGAAACTGATGAGAATAATATTTTATTTTATGCCGATCACGCTTTAAAGCAAGGAGATGTTGTTATAAGTAATTCTATGCAGCTAGCTACGATGATAGGTAAAAATAATGCTGGAAAAGTTCCTACACTTAATTTTACGAAAGTAGAATTTAAGAATAATAATTTAGATAAACAATATTTTATTTATTTGTTCAATTGTTATGATGAAGTTAAGCGACAAAAAGAACGAGAACTTCAAGGAAGTACTATAGCTAGAATTCCAATTAAAGCTTTAAATGAATTGGTTATTCCTGTTGTCTCAATAAGCGAGCAAAAGAAAATTGGTACAATCTATAGTGAGATAATAAAATTACAGAATAAATTAGGAAAATATGCAACTTTAATAGAACAATTCACAAAAACGATACTTGATGATAATTTAAAAGGGAAGTGAGAATATGAGTAATTATAAAAGCAAATCAGAATTAGAGTTTGAAAGTGAAGTTATAGATTATCTTACAAAAATTGGTGGAGTAAAACAATGGGAGTATAAAAAGAATATTAAGACAACAGAACAACTTTGGAATAATTTTAAATTGATTTTAGAACAAAACAATCAAATGAGATTAGATTATCCTTTATCAGTAACTGAATTTGCTCAAGTTAAAAAAATTATTTCAAGTATTGATACACCATATCATGCTGGACAGTTTTTATACGGAGTTAATGGTGTATCTGAAATAGAAATTGATCTTGACAATGGAAAACATGTTTTTTTGACCGTTTTTGACCAAGCTCAAGTGGGTGGAGGAAACACTGTTTATCAAATAGTTAATCAAATTTTCCGCCCTAAAATTCTAGATGGTAAAAAGGATTGTCGTTTTGATATAACATTACTTATTAATGGGTTACCAATTATTCAAATTGAGTTAAAAAAAGCACTTCATAGTACTACAGAATCTTTTAATCAAATGGAACAATATATTGCTGAAAAGCAGTATAGTGGAATTTTTTCAACTTTACAAATTCTTGTTGCAATGACACCATATGATATTCGTTATATGGCAAATACAAAATTAGAAGATTTTAATCGAGCTTTTGCATTTAATTGGCAAAATGAAGAAGATGCTCATCCAGTACGTTCATGGAAAACATTTGCAGATAATGTTCTTTCGATTCCTATGGCACATGATTTAGCAACGCGTTACATGGTTTTAGATGGAACTAAGAATAAAGAAAGTATCAAAGTTATGAGACCTTATCAAGTTTATGCGACAAAACGAGTCCTTGATAAAGTGCGTCAATTTGACTTTCAATATGATGATGGAAGATTAGGATATGTTTGGCATACGACTGGATCTGGTAAGACGATTACGAGTTTTAAAACTGCGTGGCTTGCAAGTCGTTTGTCTAATGTAGATAAAGTTGTATTTTTAGTGGATCGTATTGCTTTAACTCGTCAGACTGCTTATGCGTATCAAGCATATGATCCTGTGGCAGGTTTTGAAGGAAATTCAGGGGTGGTAAGTGATACTGCAAATATATCAGACCTTCATCGTAAACTGATAAGGAAAAGTGATAAAAATATTATTGTAACAAGTATACAGAAAATGTCTCGCTATGTGGGAAAGAATAGTTTTAAACCATTAAGTGAAAGAATTTTATTTATAGTTGATGAAGCGCATCGATCAACTGGTGATGGAACAGATAATGAGGGTATGCTTGAAAGTATCCGTAATGCTATTCCTAATTCTGCTTGGGTTGGGTATACAGGAACACCAAAGTTCCCTGCAACCCGTGAGATATTTGGTGATATATTGCATGCATACACAATCAAGGAGGCTATAGCAGATAAGAATGTTCTAGGGTTTAATGTAGAGTTTAAGGAAACAATTGAAGCACCAGAAACATCTACAGAAGATGATATAGATGATACTATTCGAGGAAGTGTATATGATTTCAGTCCTGAACATGTTAAATTAGTAGCTAAAGATATATTTGATAATTGGAAAGAACGTTCTAATAATAAAAAGTATAATGCTCTTTTTACAGTCCATGTGGGTGGAAATAAAGCTTCTACTCCAAGAGCGATGGAGTACTTTGATGAGTTTGCGGTTTTAAATGCCAAAAGACCAATAGAAGAACAGTTAAAAGTAGCAGTTAGTTTTTCAACTGATACATCTAATAGTGATCATCAATTAAAAACAAATCAAAACTTACATAGAGCAATTATAGCATATAATGAATTGTTTGGCACAAAATTTGATATGAAAACAGTTAAGCAATATACTGATGACTTGATCCGACGTCTTAATAAGACGGTAGATGATGGTAACTATTTGGATTTGGTTATTGTTGTTGATCAACTTTTAACAGGATTTGATGCACCAGAATTAAATACGCTTTATATTGATCGTACTTTAAAGGGAGGCAACTTAATTCAGGCATATTCACGTACAAATCGTATACATCATTCTGATGATAAACCATTTGGTAATATTGTTAATTATCGTTGGCCTCAGCAAAATGAATATGAAATGAACAAAGCTTTTGCAGTATATTCAAATCGTGCTTCTGCAGATGAACAATTAACACTTGAAGAGTTAAAAGTAGACAATGAAAAATTTGGAATCATATCAAAATCATTTAGTAAAGTTCAATCAGAAATTCAGGAAGTCATACAGAAACTTTCAACATTAACAGATGAATTTGTGCAATTGCCTCCAAGTGAAAAAGCACAAGATGAAGTTTATGAAAACCTGAAAGAATACAATCGATTGCTAAGTCAATTAAAACAGTATACTCAAGATGATGATGGAAATCCGGTTTCAGCGTATGATAATCCAGAGGAGTTTTACAATCTTTTGGGGATTACAGAAGAACAGGAAGTAATGTTGACAACTGTTATTGCTGGAGAACTTAAAGAACGACGAGCAAAAAGAGAAGATATTGATATTTCACAGATTAATCTTTCGATGATACATATTCATGAGGTCACAATTAATTATGATTATTTAGTTGATTTAATTGCAAAAATGGCTGATGAAGTTCATGATAATAATATGAAGCAAGCAAAAAATACACGTGAAGAAATTCATATTGAAATTGCAAAATCAGATAATGAAAAAGAAAAATCTAAGATACGTAATTTTGTGTCTCAAATTTATTCAAAGGAATTTGTATTTGATGACTATCCTGCACCACGTAATGTTGAGAAAATGAATCAGGCAATGGATCGTGCACGAAATGATACTGTTAGACAATTGATTACGAGTTTCATTCGTACTTGGGGATTGGATAATAGTATAAAACCTAAAGAATTAGAAAAATTGATTGGAAAGCATAGATTTGGACAAGAGGATTTAGATAAACAGGGGGAATTAACTGCAATTATGAATGATGCTAGAAATGATTATGAAGAAATTGCAGCTAAAAATATCGCAAAATTATCATGGGTAAAATATCGTATTGAGTTACGCAAAGCATTTTATGCCATGGCTGATCAAATCAAGAGTGGAGAGTAGTATCATGATAAGATGTATACTCCAAAAGGAGGATTGGAATGAGTAACAGTGAAAAAAAAGAGCCTCAAATTAGATTTAGAAAATATACTATCACATGGGAACAGCGTAAGCTCCTTGATTGCATAGAAAAGATTACAGATTTTAGAGGTCGTACTCCTAAAAAACTTGGTATGGATTGGAGTGAAAGTGGTTATTTGGCTCTTTCGGCATTGAATGTAAAAGATGGATATATTGACTTTATGCAGGATGTCCATTATGGAAATCAAGAATTATATGATAAATGGATGACAGGAAATGAATTGCATAAAGGACAGGTGCTATTTACAACTGAAGCCCCGATGGGAAATGTGGCTCAAGTGCCTGATAATAGGCAATATATTCTAAGTCAAAGAACTATTGCTTTTAGTGTAAAAGAAGATTTAATTACGGAAAATTTTCTTGCAACTATCCTACGTTCTCCTAATGTTATTGTTGCTTTGACAGCCCTATCAAGTGGTGGAACTGCAAAAGGAGTGAGTCAAAAATCATTATCAGCAGTAGAGATAATAATTCCAAGTGATTTAGGAGAACAAGAACTACTAGCAAATACGTTTTTAGAATTAGATTACCTTATCACTCTTCATCAGCGTAAAATAAAACTTTTGAAAAAAGCGAAGAAGATGTTATTAAATAAAATGTTTCCAAAAGATGGAGAAAATATTCCTAAACTGCGATTTTATGATTTTACTGATGCTTGGAAACAAGAACGTTTAGGAAAATTGGTCAATGTTTATGATGGAACACACCAAACTCCAGACTATAAAACTAATGGAGTTATGTTCCTGTCAGTAGAAAATATTGAAACATTAAAATCTGAAAAATATATTTCTAAAGAGGCATTTGAAAGAGATTTTAAGATTAGGCCAGTAAAAGGTGATGTATTAATGACTCGTATAGGTAATGTAGGCACTGCTAAAGTTGTTGCTTCAAATGAGTCTGTTGCTTATTATGTAAGTCTTGCGTTGTTGAAAAAGAAAGATTTGAACCCATATTTTTTAGAATTTTCTATTCATTCATCCACTGTACAAAATGAAATTTGGAAACGTACTTTGCATATTGCCTTCCCTAAAAAAATAAATAAAAATGAGATTGAAAACATCTTAATTAATTTTCCTGAGGATCGTGAACAAGAAATAATTGGTTTATTTTTCAGAAGTTTAGATAGACTTATCGCCCTTCATCAACAAAAGTTAAAAAAATTGCAGGATATGAAAAAATCTATGCTCAAAAAAATGTTTATATAAAAGAAAGGAATATATATAAAATGTTAGAAAATAAACTTGGTATCAATAATTCAGCTGAACTTGCACGCAAAGAAGAACATATTAGTAAGACAAAAGCGGTAGAACTATTTGAAAATGGGTTGCTTGATACTTTTGAAGTAGGTACTTTTAAGGGATTAGCAGAAATACATCATTATCTTTTTAGTGATATTTATGATTTTGCTGGAAAAATGAGAGACGTGAATATTGCTAAAGGTGGATTTCGTTTTGCGCCAGTAATGTATTTAGATGCAGCATTAAAAAATATTGATAAAATGCCACAATCTGATTTTGATGAGATTATTGAAAAATATGTAGAGATGAATGTGGCTCATCCTTTTCGTGAAGGTAACGGTCGAAGTACAAGAATATGGTTAGATTGTATTTTGAAAGAAGAACTAAAATGTGTTATTGATTGGAATGAAGTTAATAAAGAAGATTACTTATTGGCAATGGAGAGAAGTCCGATTAAAGATGTGGAAATTAAAGTTTTATTAAAGAAAGCATTAACTGATAAAATTAATGACCGTGAAGTATATATGAAAGGTATTGATGCAAGTTATTATTATGAGGGATATAATATTTATAAGACTGAAAATGTGAAAAAATAGTATATTCATTAACGTTGTTAGAATATATAATGAACTATATGAAAAAGGAGACAGCATATATGAGTAAAGCACAAGATATAACAAAAAAACTTTGGGAGATGGCAAACAAACTGCGTGGAACTATGGATGCAAGTGAATATAAAAACTATATTTTACCATTTATGTTTTATCGTTATTTATCAGAAAATCAACATAAACATCTGCTAGATAATCATTTGGAAGATTTTTATAATGTAATAGATAGAGAAGAAAAAGAACAGTATCTTGAAGAATGCTCTAGAGGAATTGGATATGCAATTGCTCCAGAGTATACATGGGACAAAATTGTATCAAAAATTGAAACACATAAAATAAAAGCTAGTGATTTCCAAGACATGTTTGATTCATTTAATACGAATGCTAGACGTAATCCTATTGCTGCATCTGATTTTGCTGATGTTTTTTCAGATGTTAATCTTGGTGATACGCGTCTTGGTTTAAATACTAATGAACGTGCAAAAGCACTTAATGATATTGTACTCATGATTAATGAATTTAATTTTAAAGATGAATCAGGGCATGATATTTTGGGTGATGTTTATGAATATTTAATAGGTCAATTTGCTGCAAGTGCTGGGAAAAAGGGTGGGGAGTTTTATACACCACATGAAGTGAGTCAAATCTTAGCAAGGCTTGTTACTATCAATGTGAAAAAAAATGATGATCAATTTAGAGTATATGATCCTACAATGGGATCAGGTTCTTTGCTTTTAACAGTTCAAAAAGAATTACCATATGGGAATGAAGAGGGGAGTGTTGATTTTTTTGGTCAAGAATTAAATACAACCACATATAATTTGGCACGAATGAATTTAATGATGCATGGTGTTAACTATAAAAATATGGAATTAAGACGTGCAAATACATTAGATGCTGATTGGCCATTTGCTGAAAAAAAAGGAATTCAAATTCCTCGCAAGTTTGATGCAGTGGTTGCTAATCCACCATATTCACAAAAATGGGACATAAAGAATGTTGATCGTGAAAAAGATACGCGTTTTAAAGGATTTGGTGTTGCACCTGCATCAAAAGCAGATTATGCATTTGTTTTACATGGACTTTATCATTTAGAAAAAACTGGAACAATGGCTATTGTATTGCCACATGGTGTTTTATTTAGAGGAGCATCAGAAGGTAAAATACGAAAAAATATCATAAACGAAAATCTATTAGATGCTGTTATTGGATTGCCTGCGAATCTTTTCTATGGAACTAGTATTCCAACATGTATATTGGTTTTTAAAGGGCGTGAAGCTCGAGGAAAAAGAAAAGATATTCTTTTTATAGATGCTTCTAAAGATTTTAAAAAAGGAAAAAATCAAAACAAACTTACTGGAGATAATATTGACAAAATTGTTAACACATATAAAAAACGTATTGATGAAGATAAATATGCTCATGTAGCTACTTTAGAAGAGATTAGAGAAAATGATTATAATTTGAATATTCCACGTTATGTTGATACATTTGAAGAAGAAAAGATTATACCGCTGCCAAAAATAGCTAAGGAATTGAAAGAATTAGATGCAGATATTAAAAGATCAACAGATGAATTGTTTCAATTATTAAATGAGTTAACAGGTACAACAGAAGAAGCCAAAAATGAATTGAAAGAGTTTGTTAATATACTAAATAAAAAATAAAAGAGTGTAATTAAGGTGATCTATGGTTTAATTAAGCTAAATAATATAGAGATTTATTTCAATATACTTAAAAAATCTGATAGTAAGTAAGGAGTAATAAAATGGTTGAAGCACACGGAAACAAAGGATACAATATATTTAGATTATTATGGGAAAAAACAGAAGTATTGCTTACTGAGATGGATAGAAATGAAATTCGTGATTTTTTAATGGGACTACTATTTTATAAATATTTATCTGATACTGTGATTTGCTATGTTGGCAATTATTTTGAAATGCCAATAAATAATTTGGAAGAAATACAGAAAACTTATGAAGAAAATTTCAAAAATAACGATGTAGCTAAAGTGCTTATTGCTGATATGAAAAAAGAATTGTCATTCTATATAGAACCCGATTTAACATTTATTTATTTTGTAAAAAATTTAAATTCTTCAAATTTTGCACTGATTAAACTACTATGTGGATTAAAAAAAATAAAAATCGAATGAATTTTTTGAAATTGTTATTAAGAGTATTGAATTATATAACTCTAAAGTTGAAAGTATTTCAAAAAGAGTTCATGAAGCAATTTGTGATATCATAAGAGAACTTTCAACGATGATTGTTTTAGAACGAGATTCCAACTTTTTGGGTGATGCATTTGAATATTTAATACATATGTTTCTATATAATTCTCAAACAATACAACGTCAATTTTATACTCCATCTGAAGTATCAGATATGATGGTACGAATATCGATGATTGGGAAAGAAAATGAAAAAAACGTTTTTGTTTATGATGGTTCGTTGGGTTCAGGAATATTATTGTTTAGTATCTTCAAACATATAGGTAATACTCATAATCTTTGCTATTATGGACAAGAATATAATGATTCAACTGTTTATGATATTGCACGAATTAATATGATACTTCATGGTATACCTATGAATAAGGTCAATCTACACATGACAACATCATTAAATGAAAACTGGCCTAGTAGCGTTGAGAACTCATTGAAGTTTGATGTCGTATTAATGAATCCACCATTTTCAATGAAATGGACACCAGAAAAACAATTTTTACAAGATCCAAGATTTTCAACATATGAATGTCTTGCTCCTAAATCAAACGCAGATTTTGCTTTTATTTTGCATGGCTTGTATTATCTTAAAGAGACAGGCACAATGGCAATAATTGTACCTTATGGTGTCTTAACAAGAGGTGGTGTAGAACATAAAATTAGAAAAAAACTATTGGATAAGGGGGCAATATATGCAGTAATATCTATGCCAGACAGAATTTTTTATAATACTGCAACAGCCACAACAATATTGGTTTTAAAAAAGAATACAAAACTTAAAGATGTATTATTTATAGATGCTTCTAGAGAGTTCAAAAAGGTTAAAAATAGAAATGTTTTAACAGAGAATTGTATTCAAAAAATTGTAGATACTTATACTAAAAGAAGATGTTTTGACAAATATGCTTATTTAGCTAGTTATGAAGAAATAAAGGAAATGACTATAATCTTAATATATATAATTATATTAATTTGTTTTCAGATATGATTGGGGAAGAAAGAAATTTGCTTAAGGATATTGCTGATATATATACTAGTTGTGATTGTGAAAAATCGGAAGGACTTTTTTTGAAATATAGTGATTTAAAATATCCAATTAAAAACAATTTCTCAAGGCAATACGATTATGGTATAGTTTTAAAATATGGGGATATAATTATATGTCCAGGTGGAAGAAAGTTTTTATTTTATGAAAAAAATAATGAAAACTTTGTGTTATCAAAGACAGCAAGGAGTATTCTAGTTATAAGACCAAAAAATATTTGCTCAGAGGTCCTGTTTCTTTATTTAGAAACGAAAGAAATATCTGATTACTTATCTAATTTAAGTGGGAGGACAGTGATACAAAGAATCAGTAAAAAAAATTTAGAAAACTTGCCTTTATCTAAAGAATTACCTCCTTTATCAGCTCATATATTAAATAAGCCATATATTGATTTGTTTATAGAAAAATATATTAGTAAAATAAATACTGTTTATTTATCAGATTTGTTAAAAACAGTAAACAAAAGATTGGTAGAAAGAACTAGTGATATATCAAAAGAATGTATAGAGTTAATAGAAAAACAGTCAGAGGGAATTTATTGGGATTTCAAGTTGAAACATTATGAAAATACTGCGTATTTATTGCACGATATTTTATGTATGGCCAATAATATTGCAGATAGAGATTCATATATTATTATGGGCGTCGAAGATAAAACGTGTAGAGTGATTGGTGTAGAGCATGACAATGGAAGAAAAGATTCTACTTATTTCAATTCGGTTCTTAAAACAGCTAATTTTTTTGAAAATAATATACCATTATTTAATTTGCATACCTTTATATATAAAAATCATGAGATTGATGTTCTAATAATTAAACATACTACTAAAAGGCCTTATTTTCTAATTGAAAATTATAGAAAGGGTAAGGTTGATGTTAGAGCTAATTTTATTTATGCACGAGAATCAGATTCTAATACAGATATAGATAAAACGGCATCAGCTAACGCTATAAAACATCTATGGGAGGAAAGAATTAATAATTCGTAGTTTTTAACTGAAAATGAAGTGCTATGTAAATACTTATAATTAATGGTTTTTAGTAAAAATAATTTTAGTTCTGTATTGAAGGTAGTGGATAAATAATTTGCTTTCTAGTTTCTTCTATAATTTGATATCCAAATCCAAAATGAATAAATATTTTCCTTAGATTCTTGCTGTTATAATATAATGTTAATAATCTATATGAAATATATTATCAATTTGGTTTTCTTCAGATAATTTTATTCCCAGTATGTATTTTATAAAACTTATTTGTAGGAAAAAATATATTTTTGAAATATTATGTTATAGAGAAGGTAAAAAATAAACTTTAAGAGATTTTGACAATTTTCATTGTATTGGGATATTCATACATGCAAGGATAAAATTGCAAATAGCATTCTTTTTGTGTAAAAAGAGTTGTTTTTTCTGATTTATTGGTTATAATATAAGTGAAAGGAATAATCGATAGACGGTTATGCCTTGGATTTTGCCTTTTAAATAACTACCAAAGTTTTCCGAGGACAGTGGTAGTTATTTTTTGTTTTCCTTTATAATTTCAAGGAGTAGTTTCACAATGATTGCGATGATAGCTATCATTAAAGATAAAATCTCATAATCGCTCATGTTTCACCACCTCCGTTGTTTCAAATTTCTCAAAAGAGATATCTATATCAACAGAGTTTCCGATCTCTGATCTTTCGACCAAAGCATAACCACCTACCGTTATGATTATTCCATGACAATATTATAGCACAAAGCAAATTTAAACACTGATTTTTATTTGCAATTTGCATATATTATTTTTGCTTTTTTTGTTTGAATTTCTTTTTTTAAAATAAAATGGAATAAATTCCAAAAATAACTTGATTTATGGAATTTGGTGTATTATACTGTAGGTGTGAGGTGAGAAGATGAAAGAAAGAAAAAAGATTGATGTTAAGAACTATAGTGGTTATTTTGATGTTCAATACAGTCCAGCATCCCAAACTTGCTTAATGGATATTTTTTTACCAGCAGGAGAAGGTCCGTTTCCAGTGATTGTTTCTATTCATGGTGGAGCATTTAAGAAATGTGATAAACGTGATGAAGAAATGATTCTGGATATGTTGCATGGACTTGATAAAGGGTATGCAGTTGTTGGTGTGAATTATCGATTGAGTCAAGAGGCACAATTTCCAGAGCCAGTTAAAGATATCAAACAAGCCATTCGCTTTATCAAAGATCATGCAAATGACTATCACTTTGATAAAGAAAAAATTGTTGTTTGGGGAGGAAGTGCGGGTGGTTATTTTACACTTATGTCTGGACTCATTGATTGTTTTGATCAATTTGATGATGAGTATTCTTCAAAAACAAATACCAAGATTCAAGGGTTAGTTGCTTGGTTTCCACCAGTTAACTTTAAGAATATGGACCATCAATTGAAAGAATCTGGGTTATTAAAACACTATCCTGATCATGATGCTGATGATTCTCCAGAATCATCATTTATAGGAGTACCAATTGTGAGATCAGATGATTTGGTTCAAAAAGCCAATCCAGAAACTTATTTACATGCTGATGTTTGTCCAATGTTGATTCAACATGGAAGAGTAGATGAAGTGGTTCCTTATCAACAATCATTAGAATTTGTTAAAAAGGCAAAAGAAATTTGTGGTGAAGAAAAGATTATTTATGAAATTATCGAAGGTGCTAATCATGGTGATCCATTATTTAGTACACCGGAGAATTTACAAAAAGTTTATGCATTTATTGAAAAGTGCTTTGAGTAATACCAACTGTTGTTGGTAAAAAAATTTGGTTTAAATTGGAATGAATTCCAAATTTAAATATAAAAAGGAAAATATAAAGAGAGAGGGAAAGAAATGGAAACTTTAACAAATGTATTAGAGAAGTTTTTGATGCCTATTTCATCATGGGTATCACGTAACAAATCATTACAGGGAATATCAAAAGGATTTATGAGAATATTGCCAGTAACGATTTTAAGTTCATTGTTTTATTTAATTGCCAATTTTCCAGTTACAGCCTGGACAGATTGGTTAGCAAGTTCAGGTATAGGAAATTATATTTTAATTCCTTATAATGTTACGATGGGGTTGTTTGCTTTGTATGCTGCTTTTGCAGTCGCATATAGTTATGCACAAAATGAAAAATGTGATGCTCTGTCTTCTGGAATTATTTCACTTATCTGTTTCTTGGTTTTAACACCTTATGCAACAGATGTTGCTGGGGCGTTGTTTGCTGAAGGTGATTTGGCTTATAGTTTTGGTTGGTTAGGATGTAAAGGCTTATTTGTTGCGATGATCGTTGCCATTGTCGTTGCTAAGGTTTATTGCTTATTTGAGAAAAAGGGTTGGACATTTCATATGCCTGAAGGTGTGCCACCTTATGTTGAACAATCATTTGCTTCATTAATTCCTGGCTTTATTTGTGCTGGGGTATGTGGCATTATTGCTTATGCATTTAGTATGACATCATTTGGTAATATTCATGAATTGATTTATCATTATTTACAAATCCCTTTAACAGCATTAGGTGGATCTATTTGGGGATATTTGATTGCAACTGTTTTGATTCAACTTTTATGGTGGTTTGGAATTCATGGTTTCAATGTTGTTATGGGAGTTATGATGCCTATTTTCCTAGGAATAGATATGGCAAGATTGGCTGGCGAAACAACCAATCCAATTGGTATGAGTTTGATGACCGTTGTTGGTCAATCAACAATTTGCTGTTGTATTATTATGTTGTTTTTCTGTAAGTCTAAACAGTTAAAACAGATTGGAAAGATTGCAACACCTGCTGCTATTTTCAATATTGGTGAACCAATTGTCTTCGGTGTACCAAATGTTTTAAATCCATATATGTTTATTCCAACAGTTCTATTAGTTCCAATTGTGACAAATTTGTTTTTCTATTTTGGTTTTGTCAGTGGCATTGTGACACCATTATCTGGGGCACAAGTTTCTATGCAGGTTCCAGTTGTTCTTTATGGATTGGTTCAAGGAAATTGGATGGTTGCTTTATGGCAAGCATTAGCAATTCCACTAGGGGTTATCTTGTTCTTACCATTTTATAAAATGTATGACAAAACACTGGTTGAAAAAGAACAGATGACTGAAAATCAAAAGGCTGATATCAATGTCTAAAAGACTAATTCTTAATGCTGATGATTTTGGTTTGACATCAGGAATTAATTATGGCATTTTACATGCCTATCTTCATCACTCTATTTCATCTATCAGTTTAATGGTGAATGCACCTCAAACATTAGAAGCGGTTGAAATCATAAAAAGATATCAAATAAATTGTGTTGGTATTCATGTCAATATAACACTTGGAAAACCAGTATCTGCTCCATGTGATGTTCCTTCCTTAATTAATGAACATGGATATTTTCATCAATCAGATTGGTGGTTTCAAAATCGTGCTCAAGAAGATGAATTGATACGTGAATTTGATAATCAAATCCAACTTTTTGAAAAATTGACTGGTCAAAAACCTAATCATATCAATTATCATCATCGTTATGATTTTTATCAATATTATCCGGCTTTAGTAAAACATCTTTTTGAAAAATATCAATTACCCATGCGTTTAGAAAGAGATTATGCTGATTATCCATATGAATATGCTTTAAATCAGAGCTTCTTTATAGATACACAAGGAAAACTCATTGATTATTTGACTGCTGATTTCATTGAGATGCCTTGCCACATTGGTTTTGTTGATCAAGATATCATGGAGTTAAGCAGTCTTAATCTTCAGCGTATGAAAGATAGTTATCTGGTTAATTCTCAGGCATTTCAATTAGAATATCAACAAATGGGATATCAACTCGTTGGATGGGATATGATTAAAAATAAATAACTATAATAAGAGGATTTGTTATCCTTTTGTTATAGTTCTTTTTGTATAATAAAAGAATAATTTAAGAAGGAGCGACTCATTATGTCATATATTTGTAATCTGATAGACTATCATTTCAAAGAAAAGGCTATGTTAAAAGACAATGCACAAGAAATAGAAAAATTGAATCAAAGAATGTTATATAGAACTTTGTTGGTTGCTGTTATGTGTTTTATTGTTTTGTTTACCCTCTCTTTGTTTGTTGAAAGTTATAAAGATTATCATGAAATTTATATCGTGCTGATTTTAACAATGAGTTGCTTTGACCTTTTTGTTCATAAAGTGAATTTCCAGATTCCTTCTATTTACTTTCTGTATTTTGCGTATACTATTGCTGTAAGTTATGCAACATATTCCAGTGCAATTATGGCACCAGATTATATATCTGTTTTTATTTTGGCTTGTCTTTTTGCCATGCCAATTATTGGAATTGATGCAAGCTGGCGTGCCTGCTTTGTTGAAATCTTTTTGGGTATATTTTATCTGCTCATTGTTTTCTATTATAAGGTTGGAGGTTTATTTGCTGATGAATTGATTAATGTTTGCATGTTTACTTTTTTAGGTTTGTCTTTTGGAAGTTCATTACGAAAAATCCGAATTGAAAATCTTGAAATGCGTAGACTTGATATGATACGTGAAAATATCGATTCTTTAACCCAGACACTAAGTCGTCGTAAGTTATTCACAGATTTAAGTGAATATAAAGACTTAGATAAGTTAAATCAGTTGATTGGTATTATTATGATTGATATTGATAACTTTAAAATATTTAATGATACTTATGGTCATGTTGCCGGTGATAAATGCTTACGCGAAATTGGAAAATGCTTTAATCAAATTGGACTGATTAATGATATGAAGTTTTATCGTTATGGCGGTGAGGAATTTGTTGGATTGATGTATCATGGAACAAAAAATGAAATGATAACATTATGTGAACAGATTAATCATGCTATATTTGATTTAAAGATTCCCAATGAACAGATAGATTATCATTATGTGACAATAAGTGCTGGATTGATTTTGGTTGATGAGAGGTACGCTTCACTTCCCTATGATAAATGGATTACGCAGGCAGATATTGCTTTATATAAAGCAAAAAGTGAAGGAAGAAATAGAGTCGTTGTTTATCAGGATGGAATGATGATGGGAGATAAGATAAAAGTTTAAAGATATTCAGATAAAAGAATCTTAAAATGTGAATAGATAAGAATGATGAGTCATTCAAGAAACAGACGAAAGATAATGGATAAGAAATTATCTTTTTTGTTGTTTATAGATGAATGTTTTTTTAATGCTGGATATGTGATAAAGATAAAATTTGATTGTATGAAATGGTTAAAAATACAAAAAAAGATAAGGCAAGATTATATTTTTCGTAGTATAATATAAACATAAGTAAAGGAGGAAAAAATATGGCATTAAGAGAAGATTTTTTATGGGGAGGAGCGATTGCTGCGCATCAGGCCGAAGGAGCTTGGCAGGAAGGTGGCAAAGGTGTCAGCTGTACTGATGTAGAAACAGCAGGAGATAATGTGACTGGAGCACCACGTCGCTTAACTGATGGAGTTCTTCCAGGAGAAGATTATCCTAATCATGTAGGAGTGGATTTTTATCACCATTATAAAGAAGATGTCAAATTATTTGCAGAAATGGGATTTAAATGTTTTAGAACTTCAATCGCATGGACAAGAATTTTTCCAAGAGGTGATGAAGACAAACCAAATGAGGAAGGTTTAAAATTCTATGATGATTTATTTGACGAATGTCATAAATATGGAATTGAACCTGTCATTACATTATCACATTTTGAAATGCCTTGGGCTTTAGCAAAAGAATATGGTGGTTTTACAAATCGTTCTGCCATTGATATGTTTGTTAAATTTGCGAAAGTCTGCTTTGAAAGATATCAGCATAAAGTCAAATATTGGATGACTTTTAATGAAATTAATAATCAGGCAGATGTCAATCAACATAACTTAATTCAAGAAGGAGCCGTGCTATTAAAAGAAGGTGATGATGCTGAATATTTAATGTATCTATCAGCTCATTATGAATTGGTTGCTTCCGCTTTAGCTGTGAAAGCTGCTCATGATATTAACCCTGATTTACAAGTAGGTTGTATGATTGGGATGAATGCTGTTTATCCAGCTTCACCAAAACCAGAAGATGTAATGAATGCTTTAGGGGCTATGCATCAAAAATATTGGTATGTAGAAGTTCATGCAAGAGGTCATTATCCTCAACATATCTTACGTAAATTTGAAAGAAAAGGTTATGATTTCATTACTGAAGAAGATAAAGTTGCATTGGCAGCTGGAAAAGTAGATTATATTGGTTTTTCTTACTACATGTCTTTTGCAACTGAATATCATGGTCATAATGAAAAAACATTTGATTACATACCAGAAGACTTTGTCAGAAATACTTATTTGAAAGCATCTGACTGGGGTTGGCAAATTGATCCATTAGGATTACGTTGGGCTTTAAACTGGTTCTATGATCGTTTTGAACTTCCTATGATGATTGTTGAAAATGGTTTTGGTGCATTTGATAAAAAAGAAGCAGATGGAACAGTTAATGATCAATATCGTATTGATTATTTAAGATCACATATTCAAGCAATCAAGGATGCTGTTGATTATGATGGTGTTGATTTATTAGGTTATACAATGTGGTCACCAATTGATATTGTGTCAGCATCAACTGGTGAATATGATAAACGTTATGGTTTTATCTATGTGAATTATAATAATGCTCATGAAGGTGATTTTTCAAGAAGTAAGAAAAAATCATTTGACTGGTATAAGAAAGTTATCGCTACCAATGGTGAAGACTTATCAGATTAGTGCCTAGTGGGCACTTTTCTTTTTATTTCTCATTTTGAAAATGCATTTCATATCATGAAAAAAGTGAAATCATCATTTCATCTTCATGTATACTGATATTACGAGGTGAAAACATAATGAAAAAATTAAGAAAAGATTTTTTATGGGGAGGAGCGATTGCAGCTAATCAAGCTGAAGGAGCTTATCTTGAAGATGGTAAAGGTGTGAATGTTACTGATGTTTCAAGAGGTTTAATGTATGAAGCAGATGAAAAAGTTATTGAAGGAAAATATTATCCATCACATGAGGCTATTGATTTTTATCACACATATAAGGATGATTTAAAATTAATGAGTGGTATGGGGTTTAATTGTTTTCGAACAAGTATCTCATGGGCTAGAATTTTTCCACATGGTGATGAGACAGAACCTAATGAAGCAGGACTACAATTTTATGATGATATGTTTAATGAAATGTTAGAATTGGGAATGGAACCAGTTGTAACGATTTCTCACTATGAAACACCACTTTATTTATATGATACTTATGGTGGTTGGGAAAATAGAAAATTAATTGATTTCTTTGTTCACTATTGTGAAGTGCTTTTTGAAAGATATAAACATCAGGTCAAATATTGGATGACATTTAATGAAATTAATAATGTGCATACAATTCCTTTTGCTGCCGCAGCAATCAAGCCAGAGAAAACGAATCATCCTATGCAATGTAAGTTTCAAGCCGCACATAATATGTTTGTTGCCAGCAGTAAAGTCAATAAACTCTGTCATGAAATGATACCTGAAGCTCACATTGGATGTATGTTATCATTAAGTGGTGTGTATCCCAATACATGTAAACCAGAAGATGTTTTAGGTGCCTATAATTTAAGAAGACGTTCATTGTTTTTTAGTGATGTTATGATGCGTGGTTATTATCCAAGTTATGCTGATCGCTGGTTTGAAGAATATGATGTTCATTTAGATATTCAGCCAGGTGATTTAGAAATTATGAAAGAATATCCAAGTGATTATCTAGGTTTTTCTTATTATCGAACAACAACATATAAAGAAGGTATGCCTATATTAGGACATACTGGTGGTATTGTTGGTGAAAAGAATCCTTATTTAAAGGAAACACCTTGGGGTTGGCAAATCGATCCTGTCGGTTTTAGATATGTATTAAATGAATTATATGATCGTTATCAAAAACCTTTATTTGTCGTAGAAAATGGTATGGGAAATATTGATGTTTTAGAAAATGAAACAGTTAATGATGATTATCGTATAGATTATTTAAGAGAGCATATCAAAGCGATGAAAGAAGCCGTTGCTGATGGGGTGGATTTGATTGGTTATACTTATTGGGGACCAATTGATATTGTCAGTGCAGGAACAGGAGAAATGAAAAAACGTTATGGTTTTATCTATGTGGATAAAGATAATGATGGAAATGGAACTTTAAAAAGATATAAGAAAAAATCATATGACTGGTATAAAAAAGTTATTGAAAGTAATGGAGAAGATTTAGATGAGATGGTTTAAAAAGAACCATCTTTTTAAATGATGGTTCCTTGATGAATAAGTCTTGATAATGTTTTGACATAATCTTCCATTGATTCAAAATTAGGATTTTCTAGCCATTCCCTCAATAACATAATAAATCCTCCAATATAAATATTTAAGCTTCTTTCAATTTCTGCAGAAACAGCGTATTCTTGAGTTAATTCCCTTAAAATAACTCTTTTGACTTCATGATAAAAATCAAAAGAAAAATCTTGATTTGCTAATACACAATATGTTTCATAATCATTTTTAAGAATATCAATGGTTTTATTTAATAATAAATCAATCTTATCAACTAATAATGTTTCCTTATGTTTTTCAGTAAAGTGAATTAACTGGTCTAGAAAATCTCTTTGAAAACTTTCCCATAAATCAAGAGTATCTTTATAATGAGCATAAAAAGTTCCACGACTAATATTTGCAATCTGAATAATATCAGTCACAGTAATTTTGCTCGCTGGTTTCACTTTAAGCAATTGAATAAATGCATTTTTAATAGAGACTTTAGATTTGATTGCATTACGATATTCTGTACGCATAATTTTCCCCCCCAATACTATACAATTTTTATGATTTTATCTAAAATTAAATAAATCTTAACAGATTGCATATTGTTGTTTTATTTTCTTAACATTATAATATAAATAGAATAGAAAAGGTATAGTTTTTATAAAAAATACCTGAAAGGAGGGAGTTTTATGACAAATTGGAGTCTCATGAATCATCGTTTACAAGGTATCACATTAAAGGTTTTTAAACGAATCTGTCGTAGTCATGATATAGTGATAGGAGATGGTGATTTAAAAATTATTCTTCGTATCATTAAAAATAATCCTTATCCAGTATTGAATGATGAATATACTCCAATTCTATTATTTGAAATTTCAAAAGAGACGAATGAGAAGACATGTCATGATTTCAAACCAATAATTGAACAAAAATATTTAATTCATGAAATAGAATAATGGAGGCTTTATGAGCAAGGATGATTGGTAGAAGGGCACTTTTTTAAAAATGAGAAAAGTGTCCTTTTATGTTGTGTATAAAAATACAAAATGATAGAATAACAAGAGTATGAAAGGATGAGAAACATGAAAACAATTGCAATTGTAGCGACTGGCGGAACTATTGCTGGAACAGGAAAACAGGGAAAGACTGTTGCTTATCGTGCTGGTGAAATGAATGTTGATGAGATTATTCAGTCAATTCCAATGATTCAGGATATAGCCAATATTAAAGAATATCAATTAATGAATATTGATAGTAATGAAATGAATCCACAAAGATGGATAGAATTATCTCGTATTATTAATGAAATTGTTCAAGATGAACATATTGATGGGGTTGTTGTTACACATGGAACTGATACATTAGATGAAACAGCATATTTTTTAACATTAACAATTCATAGTGCAAAACCAGTTGTCATGACTGGAGCTATGCGTCCAGCTACAGCAACCAGTGCGGATGGACCATATAATTTATATCAGGCTGTTTGCTTAGCGACACATGAAGAAGCACACCACCAAGGTGTTATGGGGCTTTTTTCAAATACAATTTATTCAGGAAGAGATATTCAGAAAGTGAATAATTATAAAATAGATGCTTTTGATCAGAAGGCTTTTGGCTGTTTAGGTTATATGCAGGACCATGAAGTTTATTTCTTTTCCAAAACATTCAAAACACATACATTGAATTCTCTATTTTCAAAATCTTCATATCATGATTTACCATCAGTTGGTATCGTTTATTTTTATGCTGGTGCATCATGTCAGTTATTATATGATATGGCTAAAAATCATCATGGTATTATTTTAACGGGGTCAGGTAGTGGTAATTATAGTGAGGAATGGTTATCAGCAATTAATGATTTATCATCTCAAGGAATTATTTTTGTACGTTGCTCACGTGTTGCTCAAGGGATTGTTTTTGATGATGATATTTTTGATCCACATCATTATTGTATTTCAGGGAACACTCTTACTCCCCAAAAAGCAAGAGTCCTCTTGATGTTAGCATTGACACAAACAACCAAACGTGAAGAGATAAGGAAGATTTTTAATGAATACTAAACAAAAAGGGATTGTCTTTACAGTCATTTCTACTATTATATTTGGTATTACGCCAGCGATTGGAAAAATGACATATGCAATGGGAAATAATGGTATTCAACTTGCTTTTTTAAGACATTTATTTGTTGTACCTCTATTTTTATTAATTGTTTTCTATCAGCAGGTCTCTTTAAAATTAACCAAACAACAATTAAAAGATGTGATAAAAGTAGGTTTTTTTGGAAATACGTTGACTGTTGTTTTACTTTATTCATCTTATAGTTATATTGGAGTGGGAAGTGCAACTGTTCTTCATTTTCTTTATCCACTATTTGTATGTGTTATCAATTTCTTGTTTTATCAGCAATCCTTAAATAAGAAACAGATTGTCTGTTTAATAATAGCAATTATTGGGATTTTATGTTTTATAGATTCGTCCTCATCATCTTTGATAGGTTTTCTTTGTGCTATTTTTTCAGGTGTTTTCTTTGCTTATTATATGATTGGGATGGATCATTCCACAATTCGTTATATCAATCCATATGTTTTTAACTTTTATTTAGTTGCTATGAATGCCATAATTATCTTTATATTTGCATTGATAACCCATAATCTTTCAATGATGCCTATTGAAGGATATTTGCTAGCTATGATTGTAGCCGTTTTTACATCACTGATAGGTGTTGTTCTCTTTCAAAAAGGAATCTGTTGTTTAGGAGCATCTTTAACAGCCATTCTTTCGACTTTAGAACCGATTACAAGTATTATTGTAGGAATGATTTTTTTAGGTGAAAGTTTGACAATTATGAAAATGATTGGATGTGGCTTAGTTCTTATTTCAACCTTTATTCTTGTAAAAGCACAAGGAGGCAGTTATGAAAATTGATGAACTTGTTTTTCAATTACAACAAGCAGAAAGTTTTATATTGGCGATTGATGGTATGTCAACTTCTGGAAAGACAACATTAGCAACTCAATTGCAAGAACAATTAGGTGGACATGTATTTCATATGGATGATTTCTTTTTACCGGCTGAAAAAAGAACACCGCAAAGACTTGCCGAGCCTGGGGGAAACGTTGATTATGAAAGATTTTTAGAAACTGTTTTAAAACCATTAAGTCAAAAACAGACAGTAAGCTATCAGCCATTTGATTGTTCAGTTATGGCATTAGATAAAACAGTGCATAAAATTTCATATCATCCCTACAATATTATAGAAGGAAGTTATGCATTGCATCCAGAACTCTTGCCTTATTATACTCATCAAGTTGTATTAAGAATTGATTCTAAAACTCAGCTTCAAAGATTACAAAAACGTAATCCTAAACAAATGAATCAATTTATAGATATGTGGATACCATTAGAAAATGATTATTTTACTTATTATCATATTTTTGAAAAGTATCCAGTGATTGATTGACGACATATTCTTTGATTGGATTCATATAATATATGGGTGAGAAAATGATTTTAAATGAAAATGAAGTGAAAACTTGTTTAGAATATGGATTAAAGCCATTCTTAAATAAATATTCAATATTTATAAAAGAATCCCATTTGGCGATTCGTGATTTTATTGAAATGCAGGCTGTGGTTGCTTATCAGGAACATGTTTTTGATATGAGTGCGACATTTGCATTGTCATATCAAGATGGTCGGTTGGGATTTGAAAAGGTGACAGGGAAAGTTGAATATTTATTTTTACAATTAGGTTTATTAAGTGCTTTGAAACAAATGATCCATGATGAACATTTATTATTTAAGGATGATGCCTGTTATTATCTTTGTGATTTACCTATTGAAAATCTTTTTATTGAAAATAAGCATTTATGTATTGAATTAAAAAAGTAAGCAATTGATGCTTACTTTTTTAAAACTTCATCTATAAGACCGTATTCTAATGCATCATAGGCATTCATAAAATAATCACGATCAGTATCTTTTTTAATACGTCGTAATGGTTGACTGGTCATTTCTGAAAGCAGACGATTTAATTTCTCTTTTTGCTTTAAAATGTGTTTTGTTGTGATTTCTATATCGCTTGCTTGACCATTTGTCCCACCTAGTGGTTGATGAATCATGATTTCACTATTTTCTAAAGCATATCTTTTGCCTTTTGTTCCAGCTGCTAATAAAAATGCACCCATACTTGCAGATAGTCCAATACTAATTGTTGAAACATCACATTTAACAAAATTCATTGTATCAAAAATAGCTAAACCAGCTGATACACTTCCGCCTGGAGAATTAATATACATGTCAATATCAGCATTAGGATCGAGTGATTCTAAATATAAAAGTTGGCTGACAATTGAACTCGCCATTTCATCATTGATTTCTCCACATAACATGATAATACGATCTTCTAAGAGCCTTGAAAATATGTCATAAGCATATTCTTTTGAATGTTTTTTTAAAATAACTGTTGGTATAAAGTTCATAAATGTTGACCTCCATAGTTCATTATAGAGTCTTTTGAGATGATTATTCATTAAATAGATGAGTTTGTTAACTTCTTATGATGAAAACACAATATTTGTAAAAAAATTATAACGATATTGGAAAAATGTGTTTATTTCAACAAAAGAGATGTAGGAAAAAGTCTTTTTGTGTTTGGAAGAGGTTACATTCATATCCATGTGAATTTTTTTATATAATACTTACAACTTTTATTGATTTATTTTGGTTTGTAGACTATAATAGAGGCATAAAATAAATCAAGGAGGATGTCAGAGAAATGGCAGTAAAAGTAGCAATTAACGGTTTCGGACGTATTGGACGTCTAGCATTTAGACAAATGTTTGGTGCTGAAGGATATGAAGTAGTCGCAATTAACGATTTAACTGATCCAAAAATGTTAGCACATTTATTAAAATATGATTCAGCACAAGGGAGATATGCTTTAGCAGATAAAGTAGAAGTTAAAGAATCTTCTATCGTTGTAGATGGAAAAGAAATCGAAATCTACAAAGAAGCAGATGCTTCTAAATTACCTTGGGGAGAATTAGGTGTAGATGTTGTTTTAGAATGTACAGGATTCTATGTATCTAAAGCAAAATCTCAAGCTCATATTGATGCAGGAGCTAAAAAAGTTGTTATTTCTGCACCAGCAGGAAATGACTTACCAACAGTTGTATTTGGTGTAAACGAAGGTATCTTAAAAGCTGATGATACAATTATTTCAGCAGCTTCTTGTACAACTAACTGTTTAGCACCTATGGCTAACGCTTTAAATAACTTAGCTAAAATCAAATCTGGTATCATGTTAACAGTACATGCTTATACTGGTGACCAAATGGTATTAGATGGACCTCATAGAAAAGGTGATTTAAGAAGAGCACGTGCTGCTGCAGTTAACATCGTACCTAACTCAACTGGTGCTGCAAAAGCAATCGGATTAGTTATCCCTGAATTAAATGGAAAATTAATTGGTTCAGCTCAACGTGTACCTGTTCCTACAGGATCTACAACTATCTTAACTTCAGTTGTTGAAGGTGAAGTAACAGTTGAAGAAGTTAATGCAGCTATGAAAGCAGCAGCAACTCCATCATTTGGATATACTGAAGAACAATTAGTATCTTCTGATATCATTGGAATCAACTATGGTTCATTATTCGATGCAACTCAAACTATGGTTAAACCATTAGATAATGGAACTACTGAAGTTCAAACAGTTGCTTGGTATGACAACGAAAATTCTTATACTTCTAACATGGTTAGAACTATTAAATATTTCGCTGAATTAACTAAATAATGCAATGAAAAGGGGGTAATCTAAAATAACTTGGGATTTCGTGAATCTCATCTATCAAATAAAGTGGGGCTTAACTGACCCCACTTTTTTGTATAGACTTTTTTAATTAGAATCGTTCATTGGATTTTTCTAAAATCTTATCTACTTTTGAAGATATTATCATGATTCTTCTATACATATTACTTATGTCTTCCAGTATTTCTTCCAGAACTTCATCTTCTTCAAGAATCCTATTCTCATCGTCCTCCAGAATAAGCTTGTATGTCTTTATCATTATTATTTGTCCTCCTTTTTTATAATATTGAGATAATAGGTTGTATCACTGTTAAGTGAAAATAAGATTTTGTTTCTGAAACGTTCCCAGTTCAGGTATCCATTTGATGCATGTTTGATCAGCTTGATGCTTTTATTGCGGTTCTCTACAATCGCAGTATTCATCTTTCTGTTTTTCTCCCTGTCTACAATCATAAAGGAATTGATGATTTCCTGCTTCCATCTTGTCAGAGTGTTGGCGAACTGGCTCATCTCTTCTATAGGACAGCACCTGAAGTCGATAATGATTTCTTCCAGTTTTTTCTTTGCGTCTTCATAATGACACTGTCTGTAGAAACGGGTAACACTGTCCTTAAGGTCATAGGCGATATCAAGTTCTCTGTCATACTTCACCATATAATCAAACAGATCATAATAGTTGTAGTATCCTTCCAGTCTTCTGTTGTATCTCTTTTCCTCATTGGGATCAAATATTCTGTTGTCAGTTGAGATGAACATCCAGTTAAATTTTTTAAGCACATAGTAGTGTCTGGATGCTTCCTCGTATATATATTCCTCTTCTTTTGTAAGGCCGATATTCTTCTTTTTTTGTTGAAGTTCCCTGATCTGTGTCATGTACTTTTTCTGAGCTGATATTCTGACTTTATCCATTCTTCGCCCCAGTTCCTGAACAACATGAAACTTGTCGATACAGCAGCTTGCATTGGGAAAGACGTGTCTGGCAACAATCCTGTAGGTTTCCCACATGTCAAACGAACAGTACAGCACCTTTTCACGCTCTTCTCTGGGAATAAGCATAAAGTAGCTGATCAGGTCATCCTTTTTACGTGTTGGCAGGACATCAACAATCTTCTGGTCAGTACAGTCAACCAGCACACAGACAAATTTGCTTTTATAAGTCTTGAATGCATAAACCTCATCAATACCCAGACATGCAGGAAGAGGTCTCCTGGAAATACGGACATGATCATCAAAGATATTGATGACGGAGGTTACTGAAACATGATAACGCCTGGCAACAGATGTGAATGTTTCATTGGGAAGCTTAAGATCTCTGAGGATATTGGATACAGTCGCTACAGAGATTCTGGAACTTCCAAATACAAAGGGATTGTGTTCAAAGAATGTTTTGTGACAGTGAGGACAGCGATATCTTCTGGCTTCGTATATGATAAAGCACTGGGAATAATTAAGAACGGAATGAATAATCTTTTTTTGAGAATAATCCTTAATTTTATCAGTCATCTGACCACATACAGGACACTGATGATATTTGACATTCAGTCTGATGCAGATGTAAATTCCATCTGACTGATGGGTGATTCTGAATTCCTGAATATCATCTTTTTCAAGATTGAAGAACTTGAGAATATCATTTTCGGAAATAATAGGCATAATGGTAGTATTGAGCAGTTCACCATCTTCCAAAAGAGGTGGTGCATCGATAGCCTTCATATAAAAATCTCCTTTCATCTTGTTTCTAAGACAAAAGTAACATAGAAAAAGGGAAAGGCATACAAAAGTCATGTGGGAAAATAGAAAAGACAAGGATGATTTCTGCGGTTCATCCAGCATAAGGTTATGTATCTAAGGGGGATATCGTGATATTTATGGATGAGAAAAAAGCGATGAGAGGAATAAGTGAACTGAGAATAATTGACAGATGAACAGATAACAGAGAAATCGGCAATTGAATAGGGAATCATTTCCTGAATAAGAACTGCATGAGTCACACCGCAATCAGTGCATTGAACTCTCAGTATTCTGATAACAATATCTCTATTGAAGAAATCAGTATGACGATCATAGTAGGCATGAAAAGTCCAGCTGTGGGAATGACAACTGGAGCACTCAATTTTATTGAAGTTGATGCTTCTAATCAATCTGTCATAAACAAACTGATTGAAAGGCTTGATTTTTTTGTGAGTTTGAATTATTATCATAGTGTTCTTCAATAGGACAGGATAAATAATCAAACTTTGGTCGGGGCGATTGTTTATCCATTTTCTTTCTGTAAATTTTATAAAATAATCATATAATGATTTAGAGAAAATATAAAGAGAAAGAACCCCATAGAAATGAAAAGAAGAAACAATATAAAAAGAAAAGGCACCCCAATAAATTTGAGTGCCAGTAAAAACCCCAGAGATATTTAATTACTCGAAAAGGGCACATAGGTGCTCTTTTTTTGATAAAATCATCATTTTTAATGAAATATGCAAGGGAAAGGACAATAAATTCTTTTCTTTTGCATATTTTTTGACCAATGAAAAAAGTTATAGTATGATAAGAAAAAAGAAATGAAAGGAGGAAAAAACATGGATACATCAATTGTATTAGGTTTACTCATTCCTTTTTTGGGAACAACATTAGGATCAGCCTGCGTCTTTTTTATGGCACGTAAGATGAGCACACTTATTCAAAAGGTTTTATTAGGTTTTGCTTCTGGTGTTATGATTGCAGCGTCAGTTTGGTCATTGTTGATTCCGGCTATAGATATGTCAGCATCTTTAGGAAAATTTGCATTTATGCCAGCAGCAGTTGGTTTTTTGTTGGGAATTGCTTTTTTACTTATTTTAGATCATACGATACCTCATATGCATTTAGATAACGAGGTTGAAGGTAAGCAGGCACATTTGAAAAAAACAACGATGTTGGTTTTGGCAGTAACGCTTCATAATATTCCAGAGGGGATGGCTGTAGGTGTTGTATTTGCTGGAGTTATGATGGGAAATAGTGAAGTTTCTGTGATGGGGGCTATGGCACTAGCGATTGGGATTGCTATTCAGAATTTTCCAGAAGGAGCCATTATATCGATGCCATTGAGAAGTGAAGGAATGTCAAAAAGAAAAGCATTTCTATATGGAACAGCTTCTGGGATTGTTGAACCAATTGGTGCTTTTATCACAATTTTGTTATCTAAATTAGTTGTTCCTATTTTGCCATATTTATTAGCATTTGCTGCTGGAGCAATGATGTATGTTGTTGTTGAAGAACTGATCCCTGAGGCGTCTGAAGGTGAACATTCTAATATTGCAACAATAGGATTTGCGATTGGATTTGTTGTGATGATGGTTTTGGATGTGGCATTAGGCTAGTAAGTTATGCTATAATAGATGAAGATATGAGGTGACAAAAATGGATTTACATGAATCAGGAGAAATGTATTTAGAAACAATACTCATGTTGAAACATAAAAATCAGTATGTACGTTCAATTGATATTGCACATGAGATGAATTTTTCTAAGCCAAGTGTTTCAAGGGCAATCAAACTGCTTAAAGAATCAAAATTGATTGAAGTAGATAAAAAAGGTTATATTGAATTTACTGATGAGGGTAGAAAAATTGCTGAAAAGGTTTATAATCGTCATACAACATTAACCAATTTCTTTATAAGTTTGGGTGTGAGTGATGCTCAGGCAGAGGATGACGCATGTCGATTAGAACATATTATTAGTGAAGAAAGTTATCAATGCATACAAAATTATTTAACAAAGCAGTCTTAGAGATTGCTTTTGTTGTTTATAAAGAAAAATGTTGCGCATTTATATATAAATATGCAACATTTTGTGATATAATGCTTTTGCTAGACATAAAAATGCATGAAAGAAGTTTTTATGTATTACATTATGGGAAGTTTTCTACATTTACATAAACAGATATATTTTATGAAAATCATACGTGATGATGCTTCGTAATAAATATGACTTGTAGGTTATATTTTCGTGAAATATATGGTAAAATAAGGAAACGAGGTGTAAATATGGATGATTTTAATTTTGAATATGAAAATAAAAAGAAAAGAAAAATGAGGAAAGAACCTCTATATATTATTTTATGCATTATTTGTCTTGTTGTAGGAGGGTTTGGTGGTTATTTTTTACGTGGAAGCGAAAAAAAGGAAACAAACTCAAAAGAATCAATTTATGATCAGATAGCACAAATTATTGCTAATGATTTTGTTGATACAACGGATACACAGTTAACATTGCAAGAACGTTTATTAGGTGGAATGGTTGCAGGATTGGGAGATCCTTATTCTTCTTATATGAATCAACAGCAATCACAAAGTTTGGAAACACAAATTAATGGGACTTTTCAAGGTATTGGAATTACATATACGACCATTGATGGTAATGGTGCATTGGTTTTAGATGTTTATCAAAATACACCAGCAGCACAGGCTGGTCTTTTAGCTGGTGATATGATTACACATGTTGAAGGAACTTCTATTGCTGATTATACATCTGAAAAAATAAAAAATGTGATTCAAGGTGAGAATGGAACAAATGTATCACTAAGAATTCTAAGAGATGGAAAACCAAAAGACATAATAGCAAAACGAGCAAGTGTTGATACTTCAGTTGCTTACCAGATTAGACAATCAAACGAGACGAAGATTGGTTATTTACGAATTACAACATTTGGTGAAGGGATTGCAATCCTTATTGAAGATGCTTTAAAGGATTTTCAAAAAGCAAAAGTAGAGAATATTGTGATTGATTTGCGTGGAAATGGTGGCGGTTATTTACAGGCGGCCCAGAATATTTTAGATTTATTTATTGATGATGGAAAAGTGCTTTTTAGAACTGAGTCAAAACAAGGAAAAGAAGAGGTCTATAAAGCAACAAATCGGGAAAAATATACATTTGAGCATGGCTATATTTTGGTTAATGGAGAGAGTGCAAGTGCTTCAGAAGTTGTTACATCTGCTTTAAAAGAAGTTCTTAAATATCAGGTAGTTGGTGAGACAACATATGGAAAAGGAATTGCACAGTCACAAAAAATATTATCTGATTCTTCTATTTTGAAGTATACGAATGCAAAATGGTTAACTTCACAAGGAGAATGGATTAATGGAGTAGGAATTAAACCTGATTATGAAGTCCATACAATGTCAATGAGTGATTTTAAAGTGAAGAAAGTAGAAAAGACATATCGCTATGATGATGTAGATGAAAGTATTGAATATATGCAGGTCATGCTTAAAGAATTGGGATTTGATGTGGATCGTCAGGATGGTTATTTTTCTAAAAAAACAGAAACAGCATTAAAAGCTTTTGAAAAAGCTTATCAGTTAAAAACAGATGGTCAATATGATAAAAACGATGCATTGATATTACTTAATGCTTTAACATATCATATTTACCAAAAGGTAGAGGATAAATGTTATCAGAAAGTAGAAGAATTAGTAAAGTAAAGGGGTGTTAGAAATGGAGAAGTTTAAACTTGTTTCGCAGTATTCACCAATGGGTGATCAGCCAACGGCTATTAAACAATTGGTTGAAGGTATTCAGGCAGGGAAAAAAGAACAGGTATTATTGGGTGGTACAGGGACAGGTAAGACTTTTACTGTTTCTAATGTGATTGCTCAAGTGAATAAGCCAACTTTGGTTTTAGCCCATAACAAGACTTTAGCAGGACAATTATATTCTGAATTAAAAGAATTTTTTCCTGAAAATAGAGTTGAATATTTTGTTTCAAACTTTGATTTTTATCAGCCAGAAGCATATATTCCTAAAAGTGATGTTTATATTGATAAAAATGCACAAACCAATTATGAGATTGAGATGTTACGTTCTGCTGCAATGAATTCTTTGTTGGAAAGAAGAGATACAATTGTCGTGGCATCTGTAGCTTCTATTTATGGACTGGGAAATCCAGAACAATATAAGGAAATGATTTTTTCTTTACGAGTAGGGCAGGAAATTGATCGTAAAGAATTATTGATTTATTTAGTTGATCGTCAGTATCAAAGAAATGATATTGAGCAATCAAAAGGAACATTTAGAGTTCGTGGAGATGTTATAGAAATTGTGCCAGGACATACAGAAAGTTGGTTAATTCGTATTGAACTTTTTGGTGATGAAGTTGAACGTATCAGTGAAGTTGATCCTTTAACAGGAAAAGTTTTAGGAAGCTATCATACATATACTATTTATCCTGCTTATGGATATGTTACAAAAAGAGAACAGATGTTACATGCATGTGAAACAATTTCAGCTGAACTGAAAGAGCGTTTGCAATATTTTGAGGAGGGTATGAAACCCTTAGAGTATGAACGATTAGATCAGCGTACCCGTCATGATATTGAAATGTTAAGGGAAGTTGGTATGTGTCCAGGAATCGAAAACTATTCTCGACATATTGATGGACGTCAAGCTGGACAAAGACCTTATACATTAATTGATTACTTCCCAAAGGATTTTTTAATGATAGTGGATGAAAGTCACGTGATGTTGCCACAAGTTCGAGGAATGTTTAATGGTGATCGTAGTCGTAAAGAAACACTTGTTGAATATGGATTTCGTCTACCAAGTGCTTTAGATAATAGACCTTTGCGTTTTGAAGAATTTGAGAAAATTATTAATCAGGTCATTTATGTTTCCGCAACACCTGGTGATTATGAATTAGAAAAAACACATGGTGAGTATGCTGAACAGATCATTCGACCAACTGGTCTTTTAGATCCAGTGATTGAAGTTCGTCCATCTAAGAATCAAATAGATGATATTATTAGCGAAATTAATGATCGTATTGAAAAGAATGAAAGAGTTTTAATTACAACTTTAACGAAAAGAATGGCTGAGGATTTGAGTGCATATTTAAAAGAAGTAGGATTAAAGGTTGCTTACTTGCACTCAGATACCAAAACCTTAGAGAGAACAGAAATATTGAGGGATTTAAGATTAGGAAAATATGATGTTTTGGTTGGTATTAATCTTTTAAGAGAAGGGTTAGATTTACCAGAAGTTTCTTTGGTGTGTATTCTTGATGCTGATAAGGAAGGTTTCTTAAGAAGTGAACGTTCTTTAATTCAGACTATTGGACGTGCGGCAAGAAATGCACATGGAAAAGTTATTATGTATGGAGATCATATTACTGATTCGATGCGTAAGGCATTGGATGAAACATCACGCCGTCGAGAAATTCAAGAAGCATATAATAAGGAACATCACATTACACCACAAACAATTCATAAAGAGATAAGAGACTTAATACAAGGTAAAGAAACAGTTGATGAAGCAACATCATTGCTTCAAAAAGGTAAAAAAGCTGATAAGAAAGCAAAGAAGAAATTAATTGATGATCTTGAAAAAGAAATGAAACAGGCTGCTAAGATTCTTGATTTTGAACGTGCTATGGAATTAAGAGATATTATTATGGAATTAAAAGGTGAAAAGTAATGGAATTGAGTATACTTGCTAAGACTGTTTTTGATGATATTATTCAAAATGGTGGATATGTCTATATTGTTGGTGGAAGTGTTCGTGATGATATTTTAGATATTCATGATGAACAGGATATTGATGTTGAAGTCTATCATATGACATGTCAGCAGTTATATGATGTTTTATCACATCATGGACAGGTAAATACCTTTGGTGTATCATTTGCCATTATGCAGCTAAAAGAATTACCAGGATATGATTTTGCATTGCCTCGTAAAGAATTAAAAAACGGAAATAGACATCAGGATTTTGAAATCATGATTGAACCTGATTTACCTATAGAAAAAGCTATTCAACGACGGGATTTAACAATGAATGCGTTAATGTATGATTATCATCAGAAAAAAATTATTGATATGTGTGGAGGTATTTCAGATATTCAAAATAGACTGATTCGTTGTGTTAATCCTGATACATTTAAAGAAGATCCATTAAGAGTATTAAGAATTGCTCAATTTGCTGCGAGATTTCAAATGTCAATTGATTCTCAAACATTTCAATTGTGTCAGGAAATGGTAAAAGAGGGTATGCTAAAACATCTTTCAATTGAGCGTGTTTATCATGAATATTGCAAGATTTTGATGTCGCCTAAACCTTCAATTGGCTTTGAGTTTCTAAGAGATATCAAGGCTTTGCCAATATATCTTGAGGCTTTAACGACAACAGGACAGCGTCTTGATTATCATCCAGAAGGAGATGTTTTTACTCATACTATGCTAGTTTTAGATATAGCGGCACTCAGTAAAGATAAAATAGATGAACCGTTATCTTTTATGTGGTCATGTTTACTACATGATATTGGTAAACCTATAGTAACAACATCGGATGGTCATGCACCTGGTCATAATGAGGCAGGTGTAGACGTATTTAAACAGGTTGATTTGATTACTTCAAAAAAGCAACGACAATATATTTCAACGATGATCATGTATCATATGCATCTTATGAATATGGCGCGAAATCATGGTAGGGATATTTCTTATTTACGATTGCTGAAAAAGATTGAAGGAAAAGTTTCAATGAATGATTTAGTCTATATGAGTTGTTGTGATAAATTAGGTCGAGGCAAAGTTGCACAATCTCAATATGATGCATTTTTAGAGTTTATTAAAGATAAAAGAGAACGATTATCAGATCATGCTCCAGTAGCTTTGGTGAGTGGGTTTGATTTGTTAGAGATTGGATTGACCAATGAAAAGAAGTTTAAAGTTATATTGAATGAAGCTTATGATTTACAACTTCAGGGATTGGATAAAGAGAGAATATTAAGGAGTTTAAAGAAAAAGTATGATAAAAGATAAAATTATTATCAAAGGAGCTAGAGTCAATAATTTAAAGAATATTGATGTTGAAATTCCACGTGATAAACTTGTGATTATGACAGGATTATCTGGAAGTGGTAAAACATCATTAGCTTTTGATACGATTTATGCTGAAGGACAGAGACGTTATGTTGAATCTTTAAGCGCTTATGCGAGACAATTTTTAGGTGGAGTTGAGAAACCTGATGTTGATAGTATCGAGGGATTATCTCCTTCTATAGCGATTGATCAAAAAACAACTTCTAATAACCCACGTTCTACAGTGGGAACAGTGACTGAAATATTTGATTATTTGAGATTGCTTTATGCAAGAGTTGGACATGCTTATTGTCCTGAACATCATGTATTAATTGAATCACAAACGATAAAACAAATGGTCGATACTGTTGATACTTATGAAGATGGGACAAAGTTACAAGTACTAGCAAGAATGTGTAAAAATCAAAAAGGAACTCATAAAGATTTATTAGAGGACTTAATGAAAGATGGTTTTGTTAGAGTTAAAGTTGATGGTGAAACAAAATTATTAGAAGAAGAAATTGTTTTAGATAAAAATAAGAAACATAATATTGATGTTGTAGTTGATAGAATTGTAAAAAAAGAAGGTTATCGTTCACGTTTAGCAGATTCTTTGGAAACCGCTTTGAAATTAACTGGTGGAGAAGCGATTGTTGAAAATTTAAATGAAAAGACAGAAAAATTATTTTCACAACATTTGGCATGTCCACATTGTGGATTTAGTGTTCCAAAACTAGAACCACGATTGTTTTCTTTTAATAATCCGTTAGGAGCTTGTCCGGATTGTAAAGGAATTGGTGTGAAAAATGAAGTTGATGATGATTTATTGATTCCTGATTGGTCTTTAAGTATTAATCAAGGTGGATTACGTTATTTTAAGACATCTGTTGGAACGGATCGTATTGAATGGCAAAGATTTCTTGTTTTATGTCGTGAGTATCATATTGATTTAGATAAACCGCTTAAAGATTTTTCTAAGAAAGAATTGAATATTATTTTAAGAGGATCAGATCGTCCTATTACTTATACAATTCAATCAAGTTCAGGAAATGTTTCTAAAACGACAAAATATATTGAAGGTGTCAAAACCCTTATTGAAAGAAGATATGAAGAAACAACATCAGCATGGTCAAAGGAATGGTACGCTTCTTTTATGGCTGAACATACATGTCCAACTTGTCAGGGAAGACGTTTAAATGATCAGGTTTTAAGTGTTCAAGTTGGTGGATTGAATATTAGTGAGTTTACAGATATGTCAATTGAAAAAGCTCTTGTTTTTATTCAGGAATTAAAATTAAATGAGACTGAAACAAATATTGCAAGATTAATTATTAAGGAAATTAAGGATCGTTTAACTTTTTTGAATGATGTTGGATTAGGCTATTTAACACTTTCAAGAAGAGCTGGGGGATTATCTGGTGGAGAAGCACAACGTATCCGTTTGGCAACACAGATTGGTTCACGTTTAACAGGTGTCCTTTATGTTTTAGATGAACCATCAATTGGTTTACATCAGCGAGATAATGAAAAATTAATTAAAACACTATGTAATATGCGAGATCTAGGTAATAGCGTGATTGTAGTAGAACATGATGAAGATACTATGCGTGCATCTGATTATATCATTGATATTGGACCAGGAGCGGGAGTTCATGGTGGTGAAGTTATTGCGACTGGTACTCCAGAAGAAATTATGCATAATCCTCATTCGATCACTGGAAAATATTTATCTGGTGAATATCAGATTCCTGTTCCTAAAAAGCGTCGTAAAGGAAATGGTTTATTTATAGAAATTAAAGGTGCACAAGAAAATAATCTTAAAAATATTAATGTGAAATTTCCATTAGGTAAATTTGTTTGTGTGACGGGGGTTTCAGGTAGTGGAAAGTCAACGTTGGTGAATGAAATTCTATGTAAGGCAGTTCGTTCAAAACTTTATCATTCAAAAGAGAAACCAGGAAAACACAAGGATATACTTGGTTTGGATAATGTAGATAAGGTTATTGAAGTTTCACAAGATCCAATTGGGAGAACACCACGTTCGAATCCTGTCACATATACTGGTGTATTTGATGATATTCGTGACCTATTTGCCAAAACACCAGAAGCCAAAATGAGAGGTTATGATAAAGGACGTTTTTCATTTAATGTAAAAGGTGGACGTTGTGAAGCGTGTCAGGGAGATGGTGTAAAACGTATAAGTATGCATTTCTTACCTGATGTTTATGTACCATGTGAAGAATGTGGTGGTAAACGTTATAATGAAGAGACTTTACAAGTTACATATAAAGATAAGACAATTTATGATGTTTTGGAAATGACAATAGAGGATTCATTGGAATTTTTTGATAATTTACCTCGTATTCGTTCTAAACTACAGACAATTCATGATGTAGGATTAGGATATGTGAAATTAGGACAAAGTGCAACAACACTTTCTGGCGGAGAAGCTCAGCGTGTAAAACTAGCGAGTGAACTTCAAAAGAGAGCTACTGGAAAGACTGTTTATATTCTTGATGAGCCAACAACTGGATTGCATAGTCATGATGTCGCACGTTTAATTGAAGTCTTAAATCGTATTGTTGATCAGGGAGATACTGTCATTGTGATTGAACATAATTTAGATGTGATTAAAGTTGCTGATCATATTATCGATTTAGGATTGGAAGGTGGCGACAATGGTGGTACAATTGTAGTATCAGGTACGCCTGAAAAAGTTGCTAAAAACGAAGAAAGTCACACAGGACGTTTTCTTAAGAAAGTGTTAGAGTAGGAGGAATTATATGGGTAAATCAGTCAAATTGAAAGATTTATTAAAATCACCGAGTTATGTTCAAGTTTCAGGTGACGAAAGATCACTTGAAAGAGAGATTTTCGTAGCTGAAATGAATCGACCAGGTTTTGAATTAGCAGGATTTTTTAAACATACTGATTTTCGAAGAATTATTCTTTTTGGAGAAAAAGAAATTGCATTTGTTCGTGAAATGAGTAAAGAAGCGCAACTGGCTTGTTTTTCTAAATTGGCTAATGATGAAACACCATGCATTATTATTGCAAAAGGATATGAATGTCCTGAGATATTGAAAAATATTGCATCAAAGCGTAATTTTCCAATTTTTGAAACAAAGCAGGCAACAGGACGTGTTTCTATTGATCTTACAGGGACTTTGGATGAAGCATTAGCTGCTGAAACTTTAATTCATGGTGTGTTCTTGAATATCTATGGAAAAGGTGTTGTGATTCGAGGAGATAGTGGAATTGGTAAGTCTGAAATTGCTTTAGAGTTGATAAAAAGAGGACATTTGTTAATTGCTGATGATGCTATTGAACTTTATCATATTGGACAGGGAATTGTAGGCAGAGCACCAGAGGTTTTAAGGAATTTATTAGAAATAAGAGGAATTGGTGTTATTGATGTTTCAAAGATGTTTGGAGTTGCATCCATTTTACCAAAAGATAATGTTGATTTGATTATTCAGTTAGATAGATGGTTACCATCTCGTGAATATACAAGAATTGGTGTTGAAGAAGATGATGTTACTGAAGAAATTTTGACAGTACAAATCCCTAAAATTGTTGTCCCAGTAACGGGTGGAAGAAGCATGTCAGCTATCATTGAAGCGGCTGTTATGAATATGCAATTGAAAGATTCTGGTTTTGATTCAAGTAAAGAATTTGTAAATCGTATTCTTGATAACATTAAGAGTAAATCATCATGATATTTTTTGAAGATTTTTCTACATTTATATCTATAGGTCCTTTCCATATTCAATGGTATGCGATTGTGATTTTATGTGGAGCATGTTTTGCATATTTTTTAGGACAGTATCGATTTAAACAGTTAGGGTATGATAAAGAAATCTTATCAGATTATTTCTTTGCATTATTATTTATTGGTATTATTGGGGCGAGAATTTGGTATGTCATTTTCACATACAATGAGATGTATGCTGCTAATCCAATGGAAATTTTTGCTATTTGGCATGGCGGATTAGCGATTCAAGGTGGGATCTTTACAGGATTGATTTATAGTTATTTCTTCTTTAAAAAAAGGAATATTCCTTTCTTGGTTGCAGGTGATGCGATTATGCCTGGAGTTTTGATTGCGCAAGCTTGTGGGAGATGGGGGAATTTCTTTAATCATGAAGCTTTTGGTGGTGAAGTCAGTTTGAATTTCCTTCAATCTTTACATTTACCACAATTTATCATTGACAATATGTATATTGGAGGTGCTTATCATCATCCAACTTTCTTATATGAATCAGTTGGAAATTTGATTGCCTTTTTATTGATTATCTTTGTCATAAGAAGATTTCAAAAACATATTGGTATTCAATTCTTTAGTTATTTTGTGTTATATGGTGTTGTTAGATTTTTTGTAGAAGGATTAAGAACGGATAGTTTGATGTTTGGACCCATCCGAATGGCTCAGCTAATATCTATTGTCTTTTTAGTTGTTGGAATCATTGGTATTGTTTATGTTCATTTAAAAGGACAAAAGGTTGATGAATTTCAAGTGGAGTAGAGAAATCGGCTCTGTGTCAAGAGTGGAGGATAAAGGAATAACTATTGAAAAATAGGGATTCCTTTTTTTCTGTCTTTATAAGTAAAAGTATAACTATATCCAAGATGTAAAAATATGCGTTTTCTTAAATTGTAGAAATATCTGAAACCATATGCATTCCTTTTGACAAGTTTGATTTTATTATTCATTCCTTCAATGAATCCATTATTAAAGCTCGTTCTATATGATCTGTTTCTTCTTTTGTATATGGTTGTATAGGATAATGAACATAAAAGAGGAATAAACCATCTCTTTCTAAAGTTTTTAGCAGTTATCTGATAATAACTATTTTGAGTATCAAAGATATAATCAAGCCATCTGTTTAATTCTTTTTTGTAGTCATTATGTTTTTCATGTATAAGTTTCAATAGATTCTGATAAATTTCATAGTTATCAAGCATTTCTAAAATGACAAGAGAATCGAACATAGTATTATCATCACAGTCTTTATCATTTCTTCTTTCACTAAGATCATAAAGATAATCAATATAGGAAGCACAGGTAAAGTATCTTTTCAGATGAAAATCATACCATGTCTTTTCATTATCCAGATCTTTTCTGAATTTATAGAATAATCGAAGCTGTCTTTTGATAGATTTAGCTAATGGCTGATAGTGAAGAGAAGAACAGGCATCGAGTCTTGACTGGATAAAATTCTGACCAGCAAGTCTGACGTAATGAAACCTGTCACATATAATCTGGGCATGAGGGAAAAGAGAATGCATAATACAGTAAAAAGGACCAGAAAGATCCATAATGATAAACTTAACCTTCTTTCTTTCAGAGAAGGGAAACCTAAGGAAATAGTTTTTCAGGAAGGAAGCTTTTCTATCTTCGATAATATCAAGAGTTTTACCAGTGATAGGATTGACTATATTAAAAGCATAAGTTCCCTTATCGCTGGTAGCCTTAAATTCATCAATAGAGATAACAGAGGAAAGATGATAGAATCTATCAGGAATATGGATATTTTCACTGAAGATGCGATACATAGTATTTTTACCAAGGCCATGCATTCTGGAGATGGAAGCCATAGAATGATTTTCATTCAATTCAAAAAGAGCGGACTGAACATTAGGAATAGTAGCCTTTCTATTGTAAAACTGAAAAGGAATATCTTCAACGAAATAGGAAGAACAGTCATGACAAATATATCTGTGATAGGAAACCACAAGAACGACAGGGAGAGAGCCAAAGGAGAAATGCTTAAGATTGATAGATCTTGTTCCTTTAGATATGTGATGATTATATGAACCGCAGTGAGGACAGACAAGAGGAGAGACTTGAGATTTAAGATGGATGAATAAAGTGAGAACACCGTTAGAATCAGGAACTTTTTTAAGACATGAAGAAGAATCATCAAAGGGAGCAGGAATAAAAAGATGAGAAAAATGATTAATTTGTAGAATTTCAAGAATAAGATTGATATAATCAGAAGTGGACATAATATATAACCTCCAAAGAATTTTAGTTAGCACATAAATTTTACAGTAAGGTTATAGTTATGTCTATTTTTATATAAAAAATAAAACTGAAAGATTTATTTAAATCCTCCAGTTAAATTATAGAGCCGAGAAATCTACTCTTTTTTGTACATCGATAAAAATAAGAATTTGAATAATGTTCATGAATATTTCATATAGAATGTTTATAATAAGAACATGAGGTGATAACATGCATAATTCTGCTAAAAGAATTATCAAGCAATATCATGATAATCAAGATATATATAGATCTTTAAAACATGATATAGATGATATTTTTACACGTATAATTGAAACAAATCATTTTCGTATTTCTAATATGGCTATTCGCATTAAAACAGAAGATGCATTGATGAAAAAAATTACTTATAAGAATAAGTATCAAGACATTCAAGAAATTACAGATGTTGTAGCTTGTCGTATTATTACATTGTTTGAAAATGATGTGGATCGTATTTATGAATGTGTAAAAGATAACTTTGAAGTGATTGAATATAATGATAAAAGAAAGAAAAATTATGATGACCGCATTGATTTTGGTTATAACTCTTTACATCTATTGATTAAATTTAATGATGAAAGATGTCAGTTAATTGAATATTCAGCTTATAAGGATATTATTTTTGAATTGCAAATTCGAACAACATTACAGCATTCGTGGGCTGAAATTGAACATGGATTAGGATATAAATCACAATATGAAATTCCTAAAGATATACGTAGACGATTAACCAGATTATCAGCATCACTTGAATTATTGGATGAAGAGTTTGTACAGATTGCAAAAGAAGTGGATGAGTATAATAAAGGGATCGTTCATATTGAAAAAGTATTAAAAACGGATATTAATGTGAATTCTTTAATTCAGTATGTAAATACATCGCCACGCATTAATGGTATTTTAGAAAGGTTACATAGTGAATTTCAATTTAAGTTTGAAAGAGATTCTGAATTGATTTCACAATCACGTCTCATTCAAAGATTTCATTATATGGGTTATACTTATATTAATGAATTAGATGATTTTGTTGAAAATCATATGAAAGAAATTGAATGGTTATCAAGAGAAAGAGTGGAGAATTTTAAAGATAATCAATTGATTAATATTTATAATGTTTTGGTATGGATTTCTCTTGTGATGCTTGCTAATGAAGGATCGGCTGATCCTGAAGATATTTTCACAAGAGAAAGCATAGAACATTTACAAAACCTTAAAAAGGAACTTGTTAAAGAAGGGGGATTAAGCAATTGAAAATAAAACCGCATCATTTCATTGATATTATTAAATTATATGGTTCTGGATTAGAAGTTTTTGTTCCTGATGAAAAGATGAATCATGATTTTTACAGAGTTGCAAACGAATTAATTCGTTGCCCTCAAACATTATTAACATTGACAATTGAGGCAGATGATATTTGTCAACCATGTTACCAATGTATCAATGGTGTCTGTCAAGATATGATTATTAATACAAATATAAAAAAAGATGATTATAATAAATTCTTAGATCAAAAAATAATCGAACAATTGGATTTAAGATGTGATTATTCTTATCAAGCTGATGAACTATGTGAAATCATTTATCAGCATAAAGAAATTATTTTTGATGTTTGGCAACAAGAAGAACCTGCAAAACGTCAACAACGTTTTGATCTATTTGTAAAAGGTGCTATGAAATATTTAAAGAAAGGATAATTTATTCTTTCTTTTTTGATACAATTGATTGACTATGTCCTTAGGTGATAGTCTATACTGATTTTGGGGGTGAAAGAAAATGAAGATACAAGAAGTTTGTGATTTGTTACATTTAACGAAAAAAGCGATATATTATTATGAAAAACAAGGTCTTTTGTCTATCTCAAAAGATAAAAATGGATATCGGATTTTTGATGAGTTTGATATTGAAAGATTACATGAGATTTCATTATATCGAAAATTAAATATCGAAATACATGAAATTAAGCGTCTTATCCAAGCTGATGATAAAGAAAAAATTGATATCTTAAATACAATATATCATCATAAAAAGACTGAACATGAATTACAGAAGAAGGAACTTGAATATTTTAAAAAAATGATTGATCAAGATGTTTCTTTGAGTATTTTAGATGAACAGATTGATTATCAGAATATTGCTAAGGCTATACAAGAACAAGTTCCCGGTTTATATGGACAATTATTTATACAGCATTTCTTACCTTATTTACAAGGTTCAATTCAAAATGACAAACAGGCGAAAGCCTATCAAACAATTATTAACTTTTGGGATCATACAGAATTAAAATTACCATTGGGGATTCGCTTCGTTGCTTGGCTTAATCGAAATAAAGAAACTTCAATGATAGAAGCTTTTCATCAGAGTGAAAAGATGAAAGAGGACTTTTTAAATGATGAAGATGCTTATGAAAAAGCAAAGCAGTTAATGGAAACATATTATCTTAAGTCACAACATATTTTATTTAAAATCATTCAGTATCAGCAAAGACAATTGAAAATACAATTACAAAAGGTTGGATATAATGATATCTTTTTACCAGCGATGTGTGAATTATCACCAGAATATCATGAATATTCTCAGAAATGGCAGAAGTTAAATACAAAACTTATGCAGGATTTAGGTATGTATTATGATCATAAAATGAGGTTATGTAGGAAAGAGTGATGAATTCATTCTTTTTCTTTTGTCATTAAATTGTCATCATTATATAATATGATTAGAGATGGTGATAAATATGAAGAAAATTTTATTAGTAGAAGATGATTTTGCCTTAGCAAAGTCATTAAAAGTTGCATTAGAAATGAAACAATATCAAATTGAAATCGCTGACTGTTATGAAATTGCAGTCAGAATGTTTCAGCATATGACATTTGATATACTTATATTAGATATTCAATTACCTGATGGTGATGGTATTGAGCTTTGTCAGTATATACGCAAACAATCACAATTACCAATTTTATTTTTAACCGCTAATGATAATGAAGATATGTTAATCAAGGGATTAAATAGTGGTGGTGATGATTATATGACAAAGCCTTTTCGTATTAAAGAACTCTATGCAAGGCTGCAGGCACTTTTAAGACGTACTCAATCTTGGCAGGAGAAAATTCTTGTAGGCGATTTACAAATTGATTTGGAACGTAGAGAAGTTTTTATGAATAAGCAGGAAATTCATCTATCCGCTATAGATTTTGATATATTAAAAATGCTGATGGTTCATAAAAACCAAGTATTAACACGTCAGCAGCTATTAGAAGCGATTGATCAAGAAAATGATTTTGTAGAAGATAATACACTCTCAGTCCATGTGAAAAGACTTCGTGATAAATTAGGAACATATCATGGACATTCATATATAGAAACAGTGAGAGGAATTGGTTATAGATTAAATAAAGAGGTATTATATGAAGACGAATAATAGAGAGTTTATCAAATTGAAATATATGACGATTATCATTTTGCTTTTATTTATTGTTGTTTATATAGTTGGTCTTTCAAGAGATATCATGTTTATTTCTGGCATTTTTTTGATTGGAAGTCTTTACTTTGTTTTTTATCAGACAGTTAGCCATTTGTATCATGAAATGCGAGAAGTGATTGCATATGCATCTGATGACCAACAAGCTATCATCAAAGATGGAGATTTAGGATTACTGTATGATGAAATGGTGCGTCTAAAAAAGAGAACATCAGCTTATGAAGATGTTATTCAGCAAGAAAAGAATACACTTCGACAAACAATTGAAGATATTTGTCATCAGTTAAAAACACCTCTTACAAGTATATCTATATATAATGATCTTTTGTTAGAAGGAGAAATTCAAGAAAACTATTTTATTGAAATTCATCAGCAACTTGAAAAAATGAAATACTTGATTAGCAGTCTTTTAACATTAGCAAAATTACAAAGCAGTCAAATTGAATTTGAATTTGAATATCAATCTATCCAAGAAGTCATTCAATTATCCTTACAGTCTTTACAATCTTTAATTGAAAAAACACATACTGATATACATATTGAAAATATCCAAACCTGTTTTTATTATGATGAAAGTTGGCTTCAAGAAGCCTTATCAAATATATTGAAAAATTCTTTAGAACATCATTGTACACATATCGATATTACATTTCAGGAACATCAACAGTATTTAAAAGTGTTTATTTATAATGATGGTGAACCCATTCATGAAAAAGATCTGCCACATATTTTTGAGAGATTTTATCATACGCAAAAACAACAAGGCGTTGGGATTGGATTAGCTCTATCAAAAGAAATTATAGAAAAACATCATGGCAGTATTCAGGCTTATAATGATAATGATGGTGTTGTATTTGAAATTCTTTTTCCACGATATCAGGTAAATAACAAATTAAAACTGTCATGAAAATGTAAGAATGACTATTCATAATAAAGATAGGAGGTGGAAAACATGGAAACAGTTGTTAAAATGCATCAAGTGAGTAAAGTGTATGGGGAAAATGAGGCTGCTGTACATGCTTTAAAGAATGTTGATTTAGAGATTGAACAGGGAACTTTTGTGACTATCATTGGGAAAAGTGGCTCTGGAAAATCAACTTTGCTACATGTTATGGGAGGATTGGAAAAACCTGATGGTGGAAAGGTTGTCATTCAGGATATCTCATTATATGACTTAAAAGACGATGAATTGACCATTTTAAGAAGAAGGCAAATAGGTTTTGTTTTTCAATTCTTTAATCTAATACCAAGTCAAAATGTCTATGAGAATATCATTTTGCCAATGCGTTTAGATGGAAGAAAAGAAGATCCTGAGTATGTTGAAGATATTATTCAGATGCTAGGATTAGAAGATAAGAAGCTTTCTTATATTGATGAACTTTCTGGAGGACAGCAACAAAGAGTTGCTATTGCACGTGCTTTAGCATCTAAACCAACTATTATTTTATTAGATGAGCCAACAGGGAATTTAGATTCACAAAATAGTGAAGAAGTCATGGATCTTTTGAAAATTTCACAACGTAAGTATAATCAAACAATTGTTATGGTTACACATGATGCTATGATGGCTAATAAGGCTGATCGAGTCATTACAATTGAGGATGGTCAAATTGTAGGTGATCAACATGTTTAAACATAATTATTTACAAAAACTTGCTTTTGATAATATTCGTAAACAAAAAAAGTTTTATAAATTTATTTTTATTTCTTTAGTGATGGTCTTTGTTTTATCAACAGTCATTTCAATTCTTTTTGCATCATATGAAGACATCGGATATCGCGAAAGATATCAAAGATATGGAATATGGAGTGTTGTTGTTAAAAATTCTAATGATACAGTTATTCAGCAGTTAAAAGCTGATGATATAGATGTAGGATATGTTTATGATTTAGGAGATGTTCGTTATCAGGGACAAAAAGTAGGCGCAATGTCATCTTTAGATCATACTGCTCAAAAACTTGCAAAGTTAAATCTGATAGATGGAAGAATGCCGGTTCAGCAAGATGAAATTATTCTAGAAGAAGACCAATTTATGAATCTGGGGATTCCTCAAAAAATCAATCAGACCTTAGAACTGACAACTCTCCATCAAGACCAAGAATTGACAAAAGAATATAAAATTGTAGGGATTGTTAGTAATTATACACAGATTTATACAACTACATTGGGGAATATCATAACTACCCAAATAACATCACCTCAGTATGATGCTTTACTTTATTCTCAAGATAATTTAAATCTATGGAATAAGATTGTTGATAAAGAATTAGAAACAGAAGTGCAATTGAATATAAAGACTTACAACTATTATTTAAATTTAAATCATCACTATGATGAAGGAGACTATACAAAAATATTAAGAAGATTGATTGTTTTTATCGGATTTGTAGGTGTGTTAGGAACAATGGTCTCTGCAATGGCAAAAAGGACTGAGAATTTCACATTGATGAGAGCTATTGGAGCAACCTCTAAGCAAATTCAAAAAATGGTTGTTTATGAAGGGATTATCTTAATTTTTATCGCATTATTAGTAGGTTTAAGTATTGGTATTCTTTTGAGTGTCATTGTTTTGTATACTTATCATCAATTGATGAATGCACCGTTTATATTTATGATCAATAAAACTTTTTATATTCAATTTTCACTAAGTTTATTGACGTCAATAATAGGTATATTCATTCCATCCTTTCAAGCTTATTTTGTTCCATTAAGTGGGAAGATTCAGCAAAAAGTAAAAAAACATCGGGTCAGAAATATACGAAAAAACAATATCTTATCGTTATCTTTTAAAGAATTTACAAATCATAAAATGGTATCTTTTCTTTTGGTTGCGATTATATTTATTGGTATTATGATAGGTGATTTGATGAGTCTTTCAGTTGAATCATATAAAGATACAAATCGTTCTATGAATGAAGAAGATGATTTTGATTATATTTTGGAGAACAATTCAGCAGAATTTTCACAAACTGAACTTAATAACTTATCACATCTTAGTGGTGTTGAGTCTCAAATTATACATAGTCAGGAAATCTATGCAACATGGCCAGGAATTGAGAATGAAAAAAGCATGATTTCTCATCGGAAATTAAATGATTCTTTATTATTGAATGATGACTCTCCTTTATATCAGAGAATGTCTATTTATTATTATGAAAATGAAAATATGGTGAAAGAAGTTTTGAATAACAATGGCATTATAGGACGTTTTCCTGAAAATGATAATGAGATTTTAATTGTTAAACCTTGCATTCAAGTACATGAAGGCGGTTATGGAACTTCTCTTGAACATTCTCAATGTCAGAATAGTGTTCAGGATGAAGATCTTAAAGTAGGCAATACGCTTTCTATTTCTTATATTGATGAGCATAATAGAGAGAGAGGTAAAACAATTAATACAGAGTTTAAAATTGTTGGAGTGATTGAATTTGATAATGTTATACGAAAAGAAGAAAGGCTTTTTGATTATTCATTTACAGCTATCACCAATGCTTCAACATATCAAAAGTATTTTGAAAATCAAAAACAGTTATGTTATTTTGATATTGATGATCAATCTGCTATGTTTCCATTGAAAAAAGAATTATTTGAAATGAAGAAAAAATATCCAGATAGTTATTATCAAGATACATATACTGAATTACAATTACAACATATTCAGAATGTTGAGATGATTTTAAAAGATTGTTCATTTTTCTTTATATTCTTAACAGGAACAATGGTTTTAACATATTTACAAAGAAAAATAAAAGTTCTATCTTTAAAATCTGAAATAGGACTTTATAGAGCAATTGGAATGACAAAAAAACAACTTTATTTTATCCATTTGTTTTATGGAATCATTATTTATCTTTTGGCAGTTATACTTTATTTATCATTCTATATATCCAATTTAGCAATGGCTAATTTAAATTATGATGAAATCATTAGTACTGTTTTTTCACCAATAAATAGTATGGTTCTCGTTGCATTAGGAATATGTTTTATTGCAACTATATATTTTCCAATTCATAGTCAATTAAAAGAGAATCTTCTTTCTTCAATATCAAAAGATTCATAAAAATAAAAAAGGAATTATTCATATCAGTGAACTTATCAATGAAATGAATATTCCTTTTTAACGTTTAAGCCTAAATGCCTTTCTTTTATTTTTTTATCAGTCCATCTGCAAAACTAATTGGCATACCAAAGATGATACCAGTATGAGGATTGTTAATACCACCAACTGCATCATCAACAGTTTTTCTCACTAAATCCACCTGATCATCATTGACTATAAAGAAAATCGTACGACTTTCAGGAAGTGGATTTTCTAGAAAAAGACGAAGTGAACCTAATAGATAACTTTCATCTGATTCATCTAATGATTTGACCATTCCAGTTGATTCAACAATTGTTCCACCAGTAACACCAGCTTTTTTTAAACGAGCTAATAAATCATCTAAACAATCTATCTTATTTAAAACGACGAATATAACTTGCATCATGATCACCACCTATTTTTATTATATCGCTTGTTGGAACAAATATCTAGTTATTATCTTAAAATTGCGTTATAATAATAGTTAATAAAGAGGGGGTAGAAATGAATGGAATATCATTTTACAAATAGAATGTCAAATGTCAAAGCATCAGCGATTAGAGAGATTTTAAAAGCTACAGCAGATCCAGATATGATTAGTTTTGCAGGTGGAAATCCAGCTGCTGAGGCTTTTCCAGTTAAAGAAATAGAGAAAATTTCAGCAGAAATTTTACATAATGATCCTATTAGTGTTTTACAGTATGGGATTACTGAAGGAGATCAAGGATTAATTGATGCATCAATTAAGTTTTTTAATAGAAATGAATTAGCATTTAAAGATGGGGATAAAATGCTGATTACTTCTGGATCACAGCAAATTATGGAATTTGCTGCTAAATGTTTATGTAATGAAGGCGATGTTGTGATTTGTGAAAATCCTAGTTTTTTAGGAGCACTTAATGCATTTAAATCATTAGGAGCGCTTTTAAGAGGTGTTGAATATAAAGAGGGACAATTAGACTTAGAAGCATTAGAAAACGCCTTACAAACCAAACCAAAGCCTCGATTCATGTATCTCATTCCTAATTATCAAAATCCAACAGGAATGACAATGTCATTAGAAGTTAGAAAGAAAATTTTAGAGTTAGCAAAAAAATATGAAGTCCTTATATTAGAAGATAATCCATATGGTGATTTAAGATTTGAAGGAGAAGCAATTCCTTCCATCAAATCTTTAGATCAAGATGGTCTTGTGATTTATGCAGCAAGTTTATCTAAAATTATTGCACCTGGTATGCGTATCGCATGTTGTATGGGACCACAAGAAATTATCAATAAATTTACGGTTGCTAAACAAGCAAGTGATGTTCATTCTAATTTATGGGCTCAAAAAGTCATGGCAAGATATTTAACTGAATATGATATGGATCAGCACATTCAATCTATTCAAAAAATATATCAGGCAAAATGTGAACTTATGTTACAGGAAATCAAAAAATATTTTCATCCAGCCGTAGAATATACAATTCCTACAGGTGGTATGTTTATTTGGGTGACTTTACCAAAACATATCAATATGCAGGATTTTGTGAAAAAAGCACTTGCTCAAAGAGTAGCAGTCGTACCTGGGAATGCATTCTTGGATGATGATCAGAAAGAATGTCATAGTTTCAGAATGAACTTTTCTACACCTACAAATGAAAAGATTAAAACAGGTGTTCAAATATTAGGTCAATTAATGTATGAAATGTATTAAAGTTCGTCATATTTTTTATGAACTTTAACATATAATAGAAAGTCGGGAGGAATAAAAAATGCCATTTATAACATTTACAACTACAAAAACATTAACATTAAATCAAGAAAAGGCATTGAAAAGCAGTGCTGGTAAACTTATCTCTATTTTACCAAATAAAAAAGAAGAAAATCTCATGATTCATATTGAAGATAATCAAGTTATGTATTTTAAAGGAAAAGAAATAGATTGTATGAAAATTGAATGTCAATTATTTCATGAAATAGAATACACATACAAAAAAGAGTTTGTTGAAAAATTAATGAAAGAGGTAGAAGAAATTACAAAAATACCTGTTTGCCAACAATATATGTCAATTGAAGAATATGATCATTGGGGTAAAAATGGAGAATATGTATAGAAGTCAAAATATTGGCTTCTTTTTTTATAAAAAGACTTGCATTAATGAGTATGATGTGATAATATATTTAAGCACAAACAAGATGCTTGAATAGCTCAGTTGGTAGAGCAATCGGCTGTTAACCGATCGGTCGTAGGTTCGAGTCCTACTTCAAGCGCCATTTTTGTGGCCTGTTGGAGAAACGGTTAACTCACATGCCTTTCACGCATGCATTCACGGGTTCGAATCCCGTACAGGTCACCATATTTTTTGGAGGTTTAGCTCAGTTGGGAGAGCATCTGCCTTACAAGCAGAGGGTCAGCGGTTCGAGCCCGTTAACCTCCACCATTTTTTATTTATAAGCCGGCTTAGCTCAACTGGTAGAGCAACTGACTTGTAATCAGTAGGTTGAGGGTTCAAGTCCTTTAGCCGGCACCAGATAAGACCCGCTAGCTCAGTCGGTAGAGCATCTGACTTTTAATCAGAGGGTCAGGCGTTCGAGTCGCCTGCGGGTCACCATTTTAATATATGCTGCGGATGTGGTGAAACTGGCAGACACGCTAGACTTAGGATCTAGTGCTTCGGCGTGCAGGTTCAAGTCCTGTCATCCGCACCAATTTATTCAAAAACAGAAATTGTATTGATATAATCAATATAAATATCTATTTATCCGAACTATTTTAGGTGAGTTCACTAAGAAAAATCATAGAAAGCGGCAGTAACATTCGTTACTGTCGTTTTTTTTACATTTATCTGGACGAATTTAATATGGAGTATATTAGCGAAGTTAAAGAAACTGCTCTTAAAAGAGAAGAGGCTATTCAAGAAGTTAAATATAATTTAAAAAAATATGCACAATTAAAGACTTTGCCACAAAAGTTTGAGGATCGTATAACATCTTTCACATCCTCTCTAATAAGTGTAACAACAGATCATATTACGTATAATGCTTATAAAATATTATATGCTTTAATTCGTGAAGATGAAGATGTTGCATTAGTACAAAAATATGATTATTTATTGAGTTGTTTGTGCGATGAATCTAATTAGTATATCACTAGAATATATTTCAACAATGAAAAAGTTCAGCCAATGAAAGATGAACAGTACAATATATGGTACATATTGAAAGATGTATATGAGATTTTAGCATGTCTGGATGAAGATATAAACTATCATATAGAAGATTATACATTATTAAAAAAATATGAATTAAAGAAAAGAAGTGATATAAGCTCAGCGAAAGCTATAGCTGTAGATTGTTTAAAAAAGTTTAAAAATAATAGCAGTGTTTCAAAAGAAATAAATGATGCATTAGATAAAGTTCCAGAAAGAGAAAGAAAACAGCTTTTAAACTATTTAAATGAAGATAATTATATAAAATTGACTTCTTATCAGTATCGAATGATACTAAGAGCGCAGTTAGCTTTTGCATATTTTTTTAAATAGGAAACAGAATTATACAACAAAATAATTATTAGGTTTTTCTTGTTAACTGATTAAATATTTATAATCAATCCATAACGATATTTTTTGTTTTTTATAATCTTTAATGTAAAAAAGGAACTAAAGTATTAAAACAATAATTTTAGTTCCTCTTAAGTATATCAGTATTAAAAAAGTAGGGTATAAATGGTTTGATAAACCTTTAATCAATAATATTATTAAGAAATTCTTCTATTTCTTTTTTTGAAGTTTCTCCACCAAAACGTTTTCCTTCAAGCCATGTAGTTGTAGGAGCAGTATATTCATGTAAATGACTTGCGCTTGAACCAATCCCACTACTATGTGAAGTACAGAAAGGGATAATTGTTTTTTTGGAAAAATCATATTTTTCTAAAAAAGTAATAATAATTTTAGGTGCCTGACTATGCCATATTGGATAACCAAGAATTATTCTGTCATATTCTTCCATATTTTTTATTTCACCAGATATTTGAGGACGAACTGAAGGGTCACTTTGTTCCTGATCAGCACGGCCATTTGTGTAATATGCGAGATCCTCTTTGGTGTAAGGCTCAGCAGCAATAATTTCATAAATATCGGCATTGAGAATGTCTGCTGCATATTCAGCCAATCTTTTGGTTGTTCCAGTTTGAGAAAAATAAACAACTAAAGTTTTTTCATTTGTATCCATATCTTGAGTTTTATTCACCTCACTTTGTTTTTTATTTTGGTCGATATTGTTTGTGGGATTTTGACAGCCAGTAAAGATTCCAAGAAAAGAAATGAAAAGAATTATTTTTAAAAATCTAGATTTTTTCATTTTTATAACCTCCTAAGATATTCAAAAGATAAGCCATATTTTGACCAATGTTTTTCATATTTGCTAATCCTTCTTCATCATTTTGAACATCACCTGGCATTTGACCATATACCATATTCCAATAAGTAGATCCAACAACAAACATTTCATGATTTAAAAAGAAATGATTCATTGCATCAACTGTATTGACTGCTCCACTACGACGAGCTGCACAAATAGCTGCACCAACTTTATATTTGAAATCATTTGTATCACGATTCATATCAGTTACGACTGCAGCACGTTCTAAAAAGGCTTGCATATTGGCAGAAATATTAGCTGAATATACTGGTGAAGCGAGTATAATGCCATCAGCAGTTTTAAGTTTTTCAAAAATTTCATGGAATTGATCTTTTTTATTTATACAGTTGCCTCGATGACTACATGCCCAGCATGCAATACAAGGATTAATAATAGTATTTGCAAGCTGTATCATTTCAGTTTCAATTCCTTCTTTATTAAGTTCTTCAAATATTGTGTTGATAGCAATGGCTGTATTTCCATCTTTTCTAGCACTGCTATTCATTGCGATGACTTTCATTTGTTTACCTCCAATTATTAATACCAATCATGTTTTTCGTTCTTATCTAAAGCGTTTATTTGTTCCATTTCCTGATTGGATAATGTAAAATGATAAATTTGAGTATTTTCTTTGATATGCTCAGGGTTGCTGGAACCAGGAATGACAACAACTCCTTTTTGGAGATTCCAGCGAAGAATAACTTGAGCACTTGTGACACCATGTTTTTGAGCAATTGCTGAAATTGTTTCATTTGTTAATAATTCTTTTGTATGACCTCTTCCACCAAAAGGATACCAGCCTTCAACGACAATGCCTTTTTCTTGAATATATGGGATAACATCATTTTCTTGGTAGAAAGGATGAATTTCATTTTGGACAACTGCTGGTGTTATTGACATTTGTGGTAGAAACTTCTCTAGTTCTTCAACATACCAATTAGATAAACCGATTGAGCGAATCTTACCTTGCTTCACATATTTTTCCATTGCTTTATATGCCTTGACGTCATTATCACCAGGATGATGTAATAACATTAAATCGATATAATCAACATTTAATTTTTCTAAAGCTAAGTCAATGGCTTCTTCAGGTTCATCAAACTGACTAGGATATATTTTTGTTGTAATAAAGATATCCTCTCGAGGAACATTGGAAGCTTTGATTGCTCTACCAATAGCTTCTTCATTGTGATACATATATGCTGTATCAATTAATCGTACTCCTGAATTTAAAGCACTCGTAATAGCGTCAAAACATACGTCATTATTGAGACTATATGTGCCAATCCCATTAAGAGGCATTTTATAGCCACTACTTAAAATGACTGTTTTTGATTGAAAATCAAAGGTGCTTATTTTTTCATGATTTGTTTGCTTGTTGCTTGTTTCCATTTCTTTTTCTTTGCTAGAATGAGCTTGACAAGCTACCATCAAGCATAATGATAAAATGAATGAAATGGATAAAAATAATTTTTTCATAACTTTGAACTCCTTTCAGGATTAATGACTATTCAATCATATCTTCTCCCATCTTCTTAAAGTATGAATCTTTGTTTTGCTCATATTAAATTTCTCCTCATTTTGCTTAAAAACTTTCTGTCCATGAAAATAAAGTTCTATTCTTATCAAGTTGTTTAATTGTTTCAATGTCCTCATGAGTTAATTTAAAATCAAAAATATCAATATTTTCCATCAATCGTGATTCTTTACTTGATTTAGGAATAACTGCTATTCCCCGTTGTACTAGAAAACGTAATGCTATTTGTGCAGGTGATTTATTGTATTTTTTACCAATGAAAACAAGGGTGGAATTTTTAAAAATATTCCCAATTCCTTGTGCAAGTGGTGACCATGCCTGCATTAAAGTTCCGTGTTGTTCTAGTATCTCTTGTAACTCCCATTTTTGGAAATTGATATGGGCTTCAACTTGATTAATAGCAGGAATAATTGAACATTCCTTAATAAAATTCTGATACCATTTTTCATCATAGTTTGATATGCCAATAGCTTTGATTTTACCTTCTTTATAAGCTTCTTCAAGAGCTTTATACATCTGTGGTCCTTGTACATAAGGTTCATGAAGTAAGAGTAAATCAATATAGTCTAATTGTAGATTTTTTAAAGAAATATCAATTGCTTTCTTTGCTTTTTCATAACTATTACTTATACGATATATTTTTGTTGTCACAAATAATTCCTGACGGTCAATTCTACTCTTTAATATTCCTAATCCTACTTCTTTTTCGTTACCATACATTTGGGCAGTGTCAATAAGTCTATATCCTAATTGAATGGCTTTAGAAACCGTTTCAATACATTCTTCATTTCTAAGATTCCAAGTTCCAATTCCAACAAGAGGCATTAAAACACCATTATTTAATTGAGTATATTTCATTTTTTCATCACCTTATCCTAACTTATTGGTAAAATCACTCATGACTTTAGAAATCTTAATTTGTTGTGGACAAACCGTTTCACAGCTTTGACATCCTATACATGCACTTGGCTTTTTATCATCTGGTAGAGCAGATAATGCCATAGGTGCAATAAATCCTCCTTCAGTAAAACAATGTTCATTATATAAACTTAATAAAGAAGGAATATCTAATCCTTTAGGGCAATGACTTGTACAATAATGACATGCTGTACATGGTAATGTTTTCTTTTCTAACATTTGTGAAGAGATGGATAATAATTGATCCCATTCTTTTTTACGAAGTGGTTTTTCTTCTTCAAAAGTCTTTATGTTTTCTTTTAGTTGTTCAAAGTTTGACATTCCTGAAAGAACCATTGTCACACTATCAATAGATTGTAAAAAACGAAATGCCCAAGCTGGAATTGTTTCTTTTGGACGAAGTAATGCTAATTCATTAACATACTCTTCTGGTAAGTTGGCTAGTCTTCCTCCACGAAGTGGCTCCATCACCCATACTGGAATATTATATTCTTTTAATAAATCAATCTTTGCTTTAGCATCCTGAAACAGATAATCTAAATAATTTAATTGAATTTGACAAAACTCCATTTTGTCACCATAAGCTTTCAAAAACCTTTTTATTGTAGGGAGATCACCATGTGCTGAAAAACCTAAATGTTTGATTCTTCCATTTTCTTTTTGTTTCCATAAATAATCAAAGATTTCATATTTCTCATCTAAATAAGCTTCTATATTCATTTCACAAACATTATGAAATAAATAAAAATCAAAATATTCAACCTGACATTTCTTTAACTGTTCTTCAAATATATCTTTTACTTTTGGCATATTTGATAAATCATAACCAGGAAATTTTGTAGCAAGATAAAAACTATTTCTAGGATAATTCTTTAGTGCTTTTCCAATCATAATTTCTGATTGACCACCATGATATCCCCATGCAGTATCATAATAATTAATTCCTTTTTCCATCGCATAATTAATCATATCTTTCGTTGCTTCTTCATTAATATTGCTATCATTACCATCAATGACAGGCAGACGCATTGCTCCTAATCCTAGTGCTGATAATTTTAAATCTTGAAAATCTTTATAAATCATAGTTATCCTCCATTTCTATTCTATAAAATAATTTTTACTTAGTTTTTTCTAGTTGGTATAATAAATAATCCAAGCAATCAATCTTATATTGTGCTTGATGTAAATCATTAAGTAATGCTCTTCTATAAAGTGATAATTGATTTGCTAATTTTTTTTCTTCCTTGTTTTCATACATTAATATACATTCTTTAATATCTTGCTTCTTACATCCAGCATCTATCAAATTCTGATAAATAATCATTTTTTTATTGTGAAATTCTGGCATTATATACCTCCTTTTCAATTATCTTAAGCTCATACTTATAAAATGTCTAATATTTATAATTTATATCAAGATATTCTTTATAGGAATATCTGAGCGTGATATAATATGACCAGAGGTGATACAATGGAGATTAGAGTATTAAGATATTTTTTAGCAGTTGCTAGAGAACAAAACATGACCAGAGCTGCCGATCAACTGCACGTAACCCAGCCAACTTTATCAAAACAATTGAAACAATTAGAAGAGGAAGTTGGAAAGAAATTATTTACTCGAAGTAATTATAGTATTCATTTAACAGAAGAAGGCATTCTTCTAAGAAAAAGAGCAGAAGATATTTTAAATATGGTTGATAAAACAATGGAGGAATTTCAATCGTTAGATGATATTACTGGAGGTGATATCTATATAGGAGCAGCTGAATCAGAATCATTTTGTTATTTTGCGACGATTGCTAAACAGTTACAATTAAAGTATCCTGATGTTAAGTTCCATTTATATAGTGGTAATACTGAGGTGATTGCAGAGCGATTAGATAAAGGATTATTAGATTTTGCGATTATTGTTCAAGAAGTTGATCTTTCAAAATATAATTATATGAAATTACCAGCAAGTGATCGATGGGGTGTTATTATGCGTAAAGATGCAGAACTCGCTTCTAAAGATTTTATAACTGTTGATGATCTACTGAATCTTCCATTAATCGTATCAAGACAGGGCTTGACTGAGGATTATCCCAAGATTTTTAAAGAAAAATTGGATCAAATGCATATCGTTGCAACTTTTGATCTCATTTATAATGCTTCCATAATGGTAAGAAAAGGTTTTGGATATGCTTTAAGTTTTGATAAACTGATTGATACAAGTGAACATAGTGAATTGTGCTTTAAGCCCCTGTTTCCTGAACTTAAAACAAATATGTATATTATTTGGAAAAAATATCAGGTATTTAGCCCAATATCACAAAAGTTATTAACTGAAATACAAAACTTTTTTGTAAAATAAAGAAATAGACATAAGGAATATCTTGATATGAAATATAAGTATTAGATATTCCTTTTTTAATTCATTATAATAAAAATGAAAATAAAAAAGAAAAAGGGAGGATTATTGCATGACATTTAAAAAAGATTTTTTATGGGGAGGAGCGACAGCAGCATCTCAACATGAAGGTGGTTACAATTTAGGTGGTCGCGGATTAAGCACTTTCGATGCTGTCACTGGTGGAGGATATCAAATTCCTCGTAGAATCACATATATGACTGAAGATGGAGTATGTGATGAATCACCTGTTGATAGTACAATGACAGGAAAGATTCCTCTTGGAGCGAAAGGATATATTAAGAAAGATGTTTTCTATCCAAGTCATGAAGCAACTGATTTTTATCATCATTTTAAAGAGGATATTGCTTTGATGGCGGAAATGGGATTTAAATGTTTCAGAATGTCAATCAGCTGGTCAAGAATCTGTCCTCAAGGTATGTATGATTTAAATGAGGAAGGATTGCAATTTTATGATGATGTATTTGATGAACTTTTAAAATATGGAATAGAGCCAATTGTGACACTCAACCACTTTGATATGCCCTTGTACTTAGCTGATCATTATGATGGTTGGTTAAGTCGAGAAGTCATTGATTTCTTTGTATTCTATGCCAAAATAGTATTGACTAGATATAAGAACAAGGTGAAATATTGGATGACGTTTAATGAAATGAATGTATTATCTGGTTGGTGTCAAATTGGGATACATGATAACTGTCCACAAAACTTATATCAGGCACATCATCATATTTTTGTGGCTAGTGCGAAAGTTGTTATGTTAGGACATGAAATCAATCCAGAAAATAAAATTGGTATGATGGTTTCATATACACCAAGTTATCCAATGACTTGTCTCCCTGAAGATGTGATGGAAGCTATAGAGTTTAATAGACAAAAACATTTTTATATGGATATTCAAGTCAAAGGATATTATCCTGAATATCAGTTAAAGTTTTTTGAAAGAAAAGGTATTGCCATTCAAATGGAAAATGATGATTTGAATATTATTAAAAATGGGACAGTTGACTATATAGGATTTAGTTACTATATGTCAACAGTATCTTCAACAGATCCTAATGCTGAAAAAACAGAGGGAAACCAGTTTATCGCTTGTAAAAATCCATATTTGAAAACTTCTGACTGGGGTTGGACAGTTGATCCATTAGGATTAAGAATCGCTCTGAATGAAATTTATGATCGTTATCATATTCCGATGTTTATTGTAGAAAATGGATTAGGGGCTCCTGATAATATTGAAAATGATGGGACAATCAATGATGAATATCGTATTGAATATCTTAGAAATCATATTCAAGCTATGAAAGATGCAGTAGAATTAGATGGTGTCGATTTGATGGGATATACTCCTTGGGGATGTATTGATATTGTAAGTGCAGGAACTGGCGAAATGAAAAAAAGATATGGTTTCATATATGTAGAAAGATATGATGATGGCAGTGGAGATTTTTCAAGAAAAAAGAAAAAATCATTTCAATGGTATAAAAAAGTGATTGAAACAAATGGAGACGAATTAGATTAAATAAAATAAGGAAGTTTTGAATCATTGAATGATCAATGAAATAACAACTTCCTTTTCTTGTTCAAAATATGAGATATACACGCTTTTAAAACACCATTTTCAACAGTCCTGATTATTTATCTTATTAATCTAAATATCATTAATATACATTATGAGCTTGATTGATATATGCTTATTTTTATGATATCATTATTTTTAATATTTGATACTTTAATTAGATACTATTATTATGTAAATAAAGGGGAAATCATTATGAAGGGGAAAACTATAAATAAAAAAGTAGTTATAGGTATAGGCATTTGTTTGATTGTTATAATGGTGATAATGTTTATGAAGCAATCAAGATTAAAATTAAAATCAACTGATTTTACCATTGAGTATGGACAAAATATTTCAATGAATGTAGGTGATTATTTAGATATTGATCATGATAAAAATAAAGAAATGATTTTATCCAAGGCACAATTGAAGGTGAATATTCCTAATGAGAACGATAAAGATTATCCTGCTGTTGGTGAGTACCCAGCTTCAATCATATTTGAAAATGATAAATTTGATTTTAAGATTTATGTAAAAGATACAACACCTCCCCAATTTAAAACATTTAAAAATATTTGTGAAACACCATTGAATGTTAAACCTCAGTATGGTCAAATATATACTGCTGATGATTTATCAAAAGTCACTATAACTTGTGATGAAGATAATATCAAATATGATTCTATTGGTGAATATAAGACTATTATCAAAGCAATAGATGAATATCAGAATGAAACAACAAAAGAACTAATTGTCAAAGTCACTCAGCCTATAACAAAATGTAAACAAAAAAATCTTTATATGCAAATTAATACAACTGCTTTATTGGAAGTTGAAGTAAAAGGAAAAGACAAACCAATATTTCAGACAAATGATTCGAATATTATAACTGTTGATGAAAATGGAAAAATTACTGCCAAAAATGCCGGGAAGGGTACAATTACAGTTTCGGCAAATGGTCAAGTGGATAGATGTCAGGTTAATGTTCAACCGATTAAAAACAGTGATTATGTGAAAATTAAAGACTTTATTCCAAATATATTTATAGATCTGCGATATGCTTCATCAAACAACTTTACAGGACAAGTTATTTATTCATTTAAGGATGCTTATTTACGATATGGAACGGTCCAAAAACTGATGAAAGTTCAAAATGATTTACAAAGTAAAGGTTATAGTCTTAAGATATGGGATGCATATCGACCTTTCTCAGCCCAAAAGAAATTGTGGCAGGTTGTTAGTGATTCGCGTTATGTTGCTAATCCATCAAAAGGACCAAGAACACATAATTTAGGATATACTGTAGATATCACAATGGTTAAAAAAGATGGAACAGAAATCCCTATGCCAACCCAGTTTGATGAATTCTCCAAAAAAGCTGATAGAGATTATCAAGATATTCATAATTCAGAGGCAGTCAATAATGTAAGGCTATTAGAAAAGACAATGTATCAATATGGATTCGTTGGTTATCAAAATGAATGGTGGGATTATAGTGATACAAATACCTATTCATATGTGGATTTCCAGCCTAAATAGTGAATAATTTTAAAACATTATTGTTAGTTTTTTTAGAAAAGAAAGTAAATAAGAGTTATAGTTACAGGAGTATTAGATTTATTTAAAGTCTAATACTCTTTTTGTTTAGAATAATGAAACCTTTCTTCGATGTTTTCTTTTTTTATTGAGTATCTAAAAAGGAAGAATTAATTTCATTGATGATACAATGATTTTAAAACTTCCTTTCTTTGATTTGTTTAAAAATGGTCATAATCAATATCATTTCTTATCTAATATACTATAATTAAGAATTCTTTAATCTGTACACTTGATTGATAAAAGTGTCTGAATATCCTTATACTGTTGTGAACATGTAACACGATAATGAATCCATCCACCATCACCACATGGATATTTCTTATCAATGAGTTCTTGAGTATCTTTTTGCATTTGATTATAAATAGATTGAAATTGTTTGTCTGAAAGTCTCATCATAACTGTAAAAGCATTTTTCTCAGCAAAAATATTACATATAAGCTTTTTCTTTTTTCGATGAGCAATTGCCCACCCATAATGCTTTCCATAAGGAAATACAATTGTTTGTACAGTATCATAGGTGTTTGTTAACCATTCATTGATCATAGTAAATAATTCTGCATTTTCTTCGCAATAAGTTGTCATGTCTGTGATTGATGGAACAACTTGTTTGTCTAACATTCTCTCGTACATTTGTGCTCCTTTCTTATTTTGTTTTTTGATTAAGAATAGATTTTTTATAATAAATATTTTATGATAAAAAGGCATGTGTGTCTATAGATTTGAATGACAACATCTTTTTTGGTACAAAAAAAGTATCATTTTTCTTTTTTAGTAGTAAAAAGATACTTTTTATATGATATATAGATAAAGTTTATATAGTGTATCAGTTTGATTATCTTTCTTGAAGTATCCTAATATAAGAAAGATATTTATATATCTATACTATAAGGAATCATTCATTATTTATTACATTTTATGAAATATATGACTCTTTGTCAAGGTATTAATGTTAATCGTGTGATGAAAATATGACAAATTAATAAGTATGACTCATTATTTATAACAAATCAAATTTATTTATCGTCAATATTCTCGTCATTGGAAAGGAGGTGTTAATAATGCCAAGGCGAGGAGAAAATATATATAAAAGAAAAGACGGAAGATGGGAAGGTCGATTTATTATTGACAGAGATGTATCTGGTAAAGCAAAATATAAATCTATATATGGAAAAAGTTATAGTGATATTAAAAGAAAGTTAGAAATTGCAAAACAGAACTCAATATCTCTACAATATTTTCATGAATATCATTTTTCTTTATTTTGTATAGAATGGCTAAAAGAACATCGTAAAAACATTAAAGAATCAACATATATAAAATATTATAACATTATATATATGTATATTATTCCTGATTTAGGTGAAATTCAATTCAATAAAATATCTATTCAGATGATGAATCAATTTATTCAAAAATTATTAAATCAAGGTTCCCAAAATGGTCAAGGTTTATCAACGAAATCAGTAGCAGATGTTATTTCAGTATTCAAAAATATAATGAGATATATTGAATGCTATTATGGTCATATCCATTTTGATTATCATCAAATGACAGTCAAACAAAACAAAGAAAAACGCATGAGAATTTTAAACTCTCAAGAACAACAAAAGCTATGCCAGTATATTTTAGGACATCAAACACTTATTCATTTAGGAATACTACTAGCACTTTCAACTGGAATACGAATTGGAGAATTGTGTGCATTAAGATGGGATCATATTTATCTTGATGAGGAAGAACTTATCATTGATAGAACAATGCAACGTATTCAAAATAAAGATAATAACAATAACAAAAAAACCAAAATCATCATTACAACTCCCAAAAGTCAATGTTCCATAAGACGAATTCCTATTCCTCAAGATCTCATTCAATTATTAAAACCATTTGAATGTCATCAAAATGAGTTCTTTTTAACTGGAGATATAGAAAAGTACATAGAACCTAGATGTTTAGAAAATAAATTTAAAGTTTTAATGCAACAAAATAATATTGAAAATATGCATTTTCATGCATTAAGACATACTTTTGCAACAAAATGTATTGAACTAGGTTTTGATGTGAAATGTTTAAGTGAAATATTAGGACATGCAAATGTCAATATTACACTTAACAAATATGTTCATCCTTCATTTGCTTTAAAACGTGATTATATGAATAAAATCAATCAGTTAATTAACGTCTAAAATATGGTCATTGATTAAAAAAAGTTTATATATCAAGAAAATTATCAATGTTTCTTAGAGTAGGATACTCTAAGAAAACGAATTTTATTCATTAATTGAAAAAAGAGGGGAATGATAGGATGGATATACAGACGGACCAATATGATGATGAAATTGAGATAGATTTAAAAGCTTTATTTTTACATGTCAAACATTATTGGTATGTTGTTGTGATAACTTCTTTGATAGGTATTCTTTGTGCAGGTATTTATTTATGGAAGTTTGAAGTTCCACAATATGAAGCCAATTCAATGATTTATATGAGAGGATCGAAAACTTCAGTTTCTTTACAAGATTTACAAATCGGTTCTGAATTAACAAACGATTATGAAATTATTTTAAAAAGTCGTCCCATTTTAGAGAAAGTTATTAAAAAATTAGATTTAACAATGAGTTATGTTGAATTAGGACAATGTATTCAAATTTCTAATCCTACTAATACTAGAATTCTAAAAATGACTGTGACAACTGATGATGCAATTATGTCAAAGAAAATTGCTGATACACTAGCCAGTTATGGTATGGATAGTATTAAAGAAATTGATTCTAAACAACCTTATTTGGTTGAAAATGCGATAGTCAATAATCAAAAAGTGAATACATCACCCAAGATTGTTTTTTTAATGGGCTTATTATTGGGATGTTTTGTTGGTGTTGGTGCCTTATTTGTTCAATTTATTGCTAATGATAAAATTTGTTCAGTTGATGATGTTGAGAAATCGTTAGGTATTCCTGTTTTAGCAGCAGTTGTAGAAAGTAAGGTTATTAAAAGAGAAAAAAGAAATGCACGTAAAGTGATTGGACAGAAGGTGCTGCAATGAAATTAGGAAAAGCTGAAATTAAGAAAAGACATGATGATAAGTTTCTTTTGGAATCTTTTAAAACGCTTAGAACCAATCTCTTGTATACAAAAGATATGAATACTATTGCAATTACAAGTGCAACACCTAATGAAGGAAAGACAACTTCGGCATTCTATTTAGCGAAAAGTTATGTTGAAATAGGTAAGAAAGTTGTTTTAATTGATTGTGATTTAAGAAAAGCAAGTTTAAGAAAATTTTTTACTGTACGGGAAAAAACAACAGGAATAAGTGATTTTTTGAGTCAGCAGACACAAGATTTTTTATATGAAACAAGTGAAGAAAATTTATATGTTATTTTTGCAGGTAAAGTTCCACCTAATCCTACAGAATTATTGACGGGTTCAATGTTTGAAAAGCTTATTGAAACCCTGAAACAGGAGTTTGATATTATTATTATTGATACTTCACCAATGAGTGCAGGAATTGATGCAACAATTGTAGGTAGAGTAGTTGATGGTATTGTTCTTGTGATACGTAATAACTTTGTTAAAAAACATACTGTTCAACGAGTGAAAAAAGAATTAGAGAGAAATGATTGTCGGGTTGTAGGTGCAGTATTGAATAGAATTGAAAAACATCAGGCTGATTATTATGAGTATGGGTATGGCGAATACTACAAATAAGTATAAATTATTCATTGCTGTTATTATTGCTGTGCTATGTTGTGCTGTTGTAGGAATTGTGATTGTGAGTACAAATGGAGATGTTGAAAGTGAAACAATTGATGATGATGTGAATAGTTATCAGCTTATAACAATTCATAATCAGAATTATCAATTTAATTCGGATTTAGAATTGGTTTTGTTTTTAGGGATTGATACTGTTCAAAATAATGAAGTCGGTCAATCTGATACAATTCAATTACTTCTCATGGATCAAGCCCAGAAAAACATGAAAATATTATCCTTATCAAGGGATATTATGACCGATATACGTGTTTTTAATGCTTCAGGGGAAGAGTTAGGATGGAAACAGCAGCATCTTGGATTAGCATATTCTTATGGTCAGACATCAGAGCAAGGCTGTCAATTAACTATAGATGCTATTTCTAAAATGCTTGGAGATATTCCTATTATTAATTATGCAGCTATGAATATGAATTCTATTAAAGATTTACAAAATATTGTAGGAACATTGTCAATTGACTTAACAGAAGATTATAGCGCATTTAACTCTCAATGGAAAAAAGGAAAAACAATTCAATTAAAGCCTGAAGATGCTGAAAAGTTTTTAAGAACAAGAGATACACAAATGGACTATTCTAATACATTGAGAATGGAAAAACATAAAGTTTATATAGAGGCTTATTTAGAGCAATTAAAGAGGATGTTAAAAGATGATTTTCAACAAGTGATTCAAAGATTATATCACTTTTATGAAAATACAGTTACGAATATAACTTTAGAAGAAATTTCAGATTATGCTGAAATGGTTATGAATTACCAAATTGATTATGAACAATCCTTTTATACTATAGAAGGTAAAGAACAAGTAGGGAAATATCATGATGAGGTTATAATTGATCAAAATCAATTACAAGATCTCAAATTAAAATTGTTTTACAAAAAGGAGAGAGAAAAATGAAGAAATTAACAAAAGTCGTAGCAGTTGTGATGACATTGTGCATTTGTTTAACACCAGTATTTGCAAAGCCAAGTATTTCACACAACGGAACTATAGACACTAAAGAAATTTTAATAGATGGAAAGAAAGTTGATGCAAATCAGGTGACTGCTGGTTTTAAAAGTGATTTTTCATCTGTTGTCATTAAAAAAGAGATAGTAGAAGCTATCAAACAAATCAATGCAGAGCCTGAAAAATTAGTGGAAATCTTGAATTCTACAAATACACAAGTACAAGGTTTAAATGGTTTGAAATTAGAAGAATTAGAAGTTTTAACACAAGTTCAAGATTTAACACTTATTGATAAAACAACAGGTGAACCAATGAAAGATGTTAAAAATGTTACAATTACTTGGGAAGTTCCTAATTTAGTAAAAGGATTAGGAGATGTTAAAATTCTTCATTATAGTACAGTTCGTAATGTATGGGAAATTTTAACACCTACAAGCATTGATTTTGCTACAAATTCAATTACACAGTATTTCCAGGATTTATCACCAGTTGCAGTTGTTTATGTACCTTCTACAGATGATGGTGGTCTAGGTTCAAAACCAAATAAACCAGCAACAGCGGATACAAGTGTCATTGCACCGATTGCAGTTGTATGTGTTATATCAGGGGTTTTAGCTTTGACGTTGTTAAAAAAGAAATATGAAAAATAAATAGATTTATAAAATCTGATATGATATATGAGGGTTGTTCAATATGTATAATAAAAGAGTGATGTGAGTCACTCTTTTATTGTATATAATTGTCGTTAAATATTTAGAATTTATCAAGATTAAAGCTTGGTGGAACATCATTAGGATCAAAGTTTTGTCCATCTAAATTAGATAAGTCAAAATAGATACGTGAATCTTTTGTGACTCCCCAATTTTGTTGAGAACGTGCAGATTCCTGAATTTTATTAAATGCCTGTCTAAACATTGTATTGTGTGCTTCTTCACGATTTAATAAGAAATCAATTGTTTCTCTAACTCCTTGATCATCAATTTGACGATAAAGATTTTCATAAACAACTTTTGCACGTTGTTCTGATGCAATGTCTGATAAGATATCAGCAGCTAAATCACCTGTTTCATTAACATATGCAGCAGTCCATAAATAGCCAGATGCATTTGCTAACATAGGTGTAAGTCCTGATAAGACATGGGCTTCAACACTACCAATTGTAGCATCTTGAGCACATGGCTGACCACCATTTAATAAATTGATTAATTCAGCAATCATTTCTAAATGACATAATTCTTCAGTTGCAATATCCAAGAATAAATCTCTTATTTCTTTATCTCGAATTCTAAAACTTTGTGCAAAATATTGCATAGCAGCTTTTAATTCTCCCTGTGGGCCACCTAATTGTTCTTGTAAGAGTGTTGCATAATTAGGATTAGGTTTATCCACTTTAACAGGATGTAAATAACGACTTTCATATTTAAACATAGTAATCACCTCATATATATTATTTACATGTTTTAGGAATATATACTGTTGAACTTTTTAATATGTGTTTATTTTTATCAATTATTGTCATCATAATGATCAATCCATGTTATAATATCAATCGGTTTAAAGAATGGAGGAATTTTCATGTCATATCAAACAATAAAAAATATAATAGGAATTTTAATTGGGAATACTATATATGCATTAGCAGTTTTATTATTTATTGTCCCTAATGGATTAATTACAGGTGGTTCAACTGGTCTTGCAATTGCTGCTCATCATGTCTTTGGAATTCCTATTACAGTATTTGTTTCTATTTTTAATATAGGTATGTTTGGCATTGGTTTTTGGATATTAGGGAAAACATTTGCCTTAACAACCTTAATTAGTACTTTTTATTTTCCTTTTATATTAAGTCTATTGGAAAAAACAATAGGTTATACACAAATGACAAGTGATCCATTATTAGCTGCTTTGCTAGGTGGAGTCTTGATAGGAAGTGCTATTGGTATTGTGATTAAATGTAATGCTTCTACTGGTGGAATGGATATCCCACCATTAGTTATTAATAAAAAAATTGGCATTCCTGTTTCTGTTTCAATGTATGCTTTTGATTTTATGATTTTATTGATGCAAGTCTTTTATACTGATAGAGAAATGGTTTTGTATGGAATTGTTTTGGTAGCAACTTACACATTGGTTTTAGATAAGGTTCTTGTTGTTGGAAAAGCACAAACAGAAATTATGATAGTTTCAAAAGAATATGCTAAAATCAATGAAGCTATTATTCATGAATTAGATCGTGGCACAACGATGTTAAAGTCTATTTCTGGTTATATGAAAAATGAATATCCTGTTGTTATGACTGTTGTTTCTAATCGTGAATTACCTAAATTAAATAATTTAGTACTTAATATTGATGAACATGCTTTTATGGTTATTAGTAAAGTTAATGAAGTTCGTGGACGTGGATTTACGTTTAAAAAAGAATATATTGAATCATAAATCTTTTTAAGGATGAAAATTAGAAGTGTCTATTGTATGATAATGATGTCATTTATGCTATAATAAATAACGGTGGTTAATATGGAGTGGAAAGATTTATATTTAGATAAAGATGTTGAAGGATATCTTATTTTTAAGACACTGTCAAAACAAAAAGTGATGGAGAATATTGCATACTCATATAAAGGGAATCTAGCCATTGAAGAGAAAGATTTCATTAGATTAAAAAATGGTCTAGCTTTAAAAATAGATGGTGAAAGATGTTTGGATTATATTGAATTGTATAAACAAATCATGAGGGTATCAAATATAAGTATGGAGCCAATGAATAAAATTATGAAAGTTCGTTCCTCAATGAGTGAAGCTTATCGAACAAGGTTAGATGCAGCAATTATTGGGACAACGAGGTGGGCTCAGCCATTTCTCATCAAAATGAATATCCGTAAACAAAGTCTTGTTTTAGATATCTTGTTTGCTAATGGCAGTTCATATTATGAGAACCACGGAGAGATTTTTGGATTAAATGAACAAGATTTATATCAGAAATTAATAAAAAAATATAATATGGAGGAAAGAATATGAGTAATGAATGCAATCATGATTGTGGATCATGTCAAGAAGAATGTGATGAAAGAAGTTTTCTAGCACCAATGAATGCTCATTCTTCTGTTAAAAAAGTCATTGGTATTGTCAGTGGTAAAGGCGGTGTAGGGAAATCTTCTATAACATCTTTATTAGCTGTTTTAAAACAACGTGAAGGGAAAAAAGTTGCTGTGTTAGATGGTGACATTACAGGGCCTTCCATTGGAACAACTTTTGGTGTAGAAGGAGTAGAACTTTATTCTAATGGACAGGAAATTATTCCTGCAAAAACACAATATGGAACAAAAATTATATCTACAAACTTACTGTTAGATCACCCAGAAGATCCAGTTGTTTGGCGTGGGCCCATTTTAGCTGGTATGATAAAGCAATTTTGGAGTGATGTTCAATGGGGCGACGTTGATTATATGTTTGTCGATATGCCACCTGGAACTGGAGATGTTCCATTGACAGTCTTTCAGTCTTTACCAATGGATGGTATTGTGATTGTGACAAGCCCTCAAGAATTAGTTGGAATGATTGTTGGTAAAGCAGTGAATATGGCTAAAAAGATGAATATACCTATTTTGGGAATTGTTGAAAATATGAGTTATGTAGAATGTCCAGATTGTGGTCATAAGATTTTTGTATTTGGAAAGAGTCATTTAGAAGAAGTGGCTGAAAAATATGATTTAAAGATTCTAGGACACTTACCATTGGATAGTGAACTAGCAAAGTTATGTGATATGGGAATGATTGAAGATTATTCATCAGAGTGGTTAGATGAATTTAATGAGATAGTCAAAGAATTTTAAGGAATCAATTCATTTTGATTCTTTTCTTTTAGGAAAAATGATATCATAGGTATGAGGTGATAAAAGTGATAGGTTCAAAAGATTACACGACTCCAGTTGAAATAAAAACAGTTGAAAATAAAAAACCACAATCAAAAAAACCTTATGCTATTTTAGGCATTGTTCTAGTTATTGTCGTGATATTTTTTTGTGTCCGTAAGAACAAACAAGATGCCACTACGATAACACCCTATCAGTTCTTACAAAAAATGGTAACTGAAATTGATGATAATCATAGTCAACAATTAGATGATTATGAAAATTCAAATAAGTATACATTGTATAATGGCGAGACTTCTCAAAAATACATGGATATTGAAGTTTATGAAAAAGAATATGATGCGATAAAACGATATAATCAATTAAAACAAATCAATGGGTATATTCAGGAAATTGATGAATCTCAACAGTTTCAAAAATTTCTGGTGCATGTCGAATCACCGTATTATGTATCTGATAGTTATCGAGATAAGAACATTGTTTTTATTTTTGATGCGAATATCGATTCAAAACTAAAAAATCAGTTTTCTCAAATCGCTTTGTCATTATCAAAGGAATATACAGTGAAACCAGTATCGAGTGTAACTTTAGAAACAGAGAGTTTATCTGCACAAGCCATTAAGAATATTCTTATAAAATTTATGGATAAGATAGACAATACATTGGCTATGGAGATAATCAATAAAGATATTGATATGGATGCATGGGAAGATGATATTGATTATTTAAAGGATATTCCTTTGTTTGAAACATATTATCAGCGATGGAACCATTGGCTTGATGAAGTTCAATCAAAATCAGTTGAAAATAGTGATGTTCAAAACCAGGTTATAGCACAAATGCATGAAAAAATATATAATCAAGGAGAATATGTTGTTGGGCAAGATATTTTGTCTGGATATTATATTGCTGTTCATCAAAATCAGCCAGAAATGAGTGGTATTTATCAAGAATATAGCTGGCAACAAGATACTATATTTTATTTAGAAAATGGACGCAATGTGACTGTTGCTCCTTCTGTTTCGCTTTATTCTTTGGATCATTCTCCAAAATTAAATACAGAAGGATTTACAAGTGGTGTTTTTAAAGTTGGGCAACATTTACAACCAGGAAAATATCAATTATCTGCACAAACACTTTATCCTTGTGATTATTGGATTATTGATCAGAGTCAGTTATCAGATTTTATAAAAAATATGTCTAATAGATATCATAGTCGATATTATAAAAAGATTAAAAATGATCAAACAGCTACGATTGAATTAAAGGAAAATGAGTATCTTTTCTTAATGAATGGAGAATTGGAAAAGAAGTAGGTGAGATAATGGATGAAAAACTAAAAATGAATATTCAAAAAGCTGATTCACAATTTGTAGAAAGTGATTTTTATAATTGGTGTAAAGATGTGATGAATGAGTTAGAAGAAGCATGGTCGAATAAAGATATTGAGTTATTGGCTGAATATGAAACAAAACAACTGTTCTCGCTTCATCAAGAACAGTTGAAAAATATGGAACAGCGAAATGTTAAAAATGTTGTGAAAGATATCCAAATAAATAGTCTTCATATTGTTGGATATGAGCAGAAAAAAGATTTGGATTGTATTGAAGTCAATATAGAGATGTCTTTAATTGATTATTATTGTTCTATTGATAGTGCAGAAATTTTACGTGGTTCTTCAACCAAAAAAAGAAATGTTAAATATAAGGTTGTCTTTGTTAAAGATGTGCATATACAATCTGATGGTTTTCAATCATTAAAAAGTTTAACTGTCTGCCCATATTGTGGAGCACCTATTGATCTGAAAAAAACAAGTCATTGTGAATATTGTCAAAGAGATATTCATGCTAGAAAAAGTTGCTATAAAATAGATGAATTAGAGATATTAACACTTGTATAGAAAATAAATAGAGATGGAGGAAAAGCAATGGCAATTATTGATTTTGTAAAGTATGATGGGGCACCAGATATCTTTGCCTGGAAGTACCCAAATCAGGAGTTAAGTACATGGACACAGTTGGTTGTCAATGAGTCACAGGAAGCAATTCTTTATAAAAGTGGTAAAGCATTAGATTTATTTGGACCAGGTCGTCATGTTTTAGATACTGCAAATATTCCACTATTAACAGGATTAATTGGTCTTCCTTTTGGTGGGAAATCACCATTTACAGCAGAAGTTTGGTTTATTAATAAAATTGTATCGATGGATATTAAATGGGGAACACCTTCACCTATACAATTACAAGATCCTAAATATAAAGTTTTTTTACCAGTGAGATCTTATGGACAGTTTGCTATTAAAATCGAAGATTCAAGACAGTTCTTAACATCTTTAGTAGGGACGCTTCCTTATTTTGATAAAGAACATGTGACAAAATATTTTAAAGGCATTTATCTAACGAAAGTTAAAGATGCGATTTCTTCATTTATTCTTAAAGAAGGAATTAGTGTTCTAGAAATCAATGCTTCATTAGAAGAATTATCAGATTATATTTATCAAAAAATGATTCCTGAAATGGCTAAATATGGAATTTCAATTGTTAATTTTAATATTAATGATATTAGTATCCCAGAAGATGATTCAGCAGTTAAGAAATTAAAAGATGCTCTTGCAAAACGTGCTGAAATGGATATATTAGGATATAACTATCAACAGGAAAGATCGTTCGATACACTGGAAGGTGCTGCTAAGAACGAAGGCGGAAGTGGTGGCATGATGGGTGCTGGAATTGGTCTTGGCATGGGTGTAGGAATTGGTGGACCTATGGGTCAACAAGTTGGCGGACTGACAAGTCAAATTGATACATCTACAAAGATGAAAGAATGTCCAAAATGTCATCAAAAAATAGAAGAAACTGCTAAATTCTGTCCAATGTGTGGTGCTGATACAAGAATCAGTGATACTAAAGAGTGTCCTCACTGTCATGCCAGTATTCCAGTAAGTGCTAAGTTTTGCCCTGAATGTGGGCAGCCAATAAGAAAAGTTTGTCCAAAATGTGGTGTAGAAGTCGGAGCAAATGTAAAATTTTGTCCGGAATGCGGTGAAAAATTATGATGAAAGCAGAAAAATTTTTCCCTGCCTTAGGACTTTTAATAACGTTCATTACAATTCTTGCATTCATTTTAATGGGGATAAGTTCTTATATAGTTGTTAATGTTGCTTGTGCTGAGTTACTTGCAACATTTACCCTCTATCGTGGCTTATCACTAAAGAAGATTGAAAAAGCATTTCTTATTCCAGGATTGATTATTGTTTCTCTTGTTATGATTGTAGTAATAGCTACAGTTTCTTTACTAGGATATATGACCATTGGTTTCATTATCTTGATATATGGCATTGCTTTGGTAGGATATACAGTTGTTCTTTATTTTGCAAAACGTATGTATATAAAAACAAGTGGAATCAATCATCAATTTAATCAGCTGCAAGTTTGTTTAGAGATACTTGAACAATTCAATCATTTGAATTTGGATGAAGAAATAATGAAACAAATTCCATTATTATCTTCTACTTTAAAATCATTAGATTTATCAAGAGATTTTGATCTTGATTCACTTGCTCGTTCACTTATATATTTTCAAAATCATTATCAAGATGAAGATTATGATAGTATTCAAGAATTTCAGTATATTCAATCTCGGATTCAGCAATATCAGTTGATTTCTCAACAAGCAAAATATGGAAAGGTGTAAATATTAATGAAAAAATCAAAATCGTGGACACTTATTATTGTTTTATTGATTTTTGTATGGCCAGTTGGACTCTTTTTCCTAGTTCAAAAATTAAGGAATGATAAAACTGCAGTTTTCCAAAAATCATCAGTTTTAAAATATATATCATATGTTTTAATTGGTTTTGGAGCCATTTCTATTATCCTGACATTAACTGGACAAATGGAACAAACTGTAGATGGAGTGACAACTGTTGTAACTGGTAGTGATATGATTTTCTATATTGTTGTTAGTCTTCTTTTTATTGCTGGAGGCGTATTAATATTAAGAAAAAGCAGATCTATTGAAGCAGAAAGAAAGCAATATCGTGATTATATATCACTCATTGTCAATTCAAAGGTGACATCCATCGCTAAAATTTCATCAGCTCTTGCTATTTCTGCTACGCAAGTCACTCAAGATTTACAGAATATGATTGACAAAGGATATTTTCAAAATGCTTATATAGATAAAACAAAGCAGTGTATTGTTTTAGAAAATCATTCTCAAAATGTGACAACGCAAGAAAATATAGATAATGATTTCCGGACAGTTGTATGTCCTGGCTGTGGGGCACAGAATGTGATAAAAGGTCATGGAACAACGGAGTGTGAGTATTGTGGAACACTCTTGCATTAAAAGTTAAACCTATTTTCCATGTTTATATATACGATATAGAAATATTAAACAAAGTACTTGATTTAAGCTAATAGATAAATAAGAATCAATTATCTATTACATTGTATACAAAACTGTTTGTAATAAAAAAACACCAGTAAGATATTCTTCTTAGTCATAAGAAGTTTATCAGATTACTGGTGTTTTATCATCATTTTTAAGAAATCAGCATAGTTTGCCTGGGCTATAAAAGATTCAATATGATTTTCTTTAATTGTTAAATTGATGAGTGTATTGGTTAATGTGTTATAGATATAATTATTTGTATCTAGACATGAAAAGAGGATGATGATTTGAAGTTCATGTTTATCCCAAAGAATAGGATCATTTAGTATTAATACTGCTAAAATATTGTTATTGTTTAATGGTTTATTGAGTTTAACAATACCAACTTTATTTTTATATCCAATAATAGTTCTTTGATCTTTCATAGATAAACTATTTTTAAATGATTCTTTTAATGTTGGATATTGAGATTTAAGCATTTTATAAAATGTATTCATAACATCTGTTTTATTTTTGGCTTTGACATGTGCTTTAAAGAGCTTAGGATGAAAAATTGTTTCAATTTTATTTTTATTAAAAAGATAAGACAGGTAGTTTTCTATTTTATCAAGATCATCCTGATTAATAATTTGTGAAATATTAATATATGGGATAGATAATTGTTTATGAATAGGGACTGTTGAAATAATAAAATCATACTGTGATAAATCTTCATCTGGAAGTTTATAATACTGTGAAGTTTTAATGATATCAATTTGACTTTCAAAGCGGTCTAAAATTTGAGAAGCACTTAAATCTTCGGCTCCACCACCTAATCCACATAGTAAAAGAACTCTTTTTTTATTGATTTTTTGATTTTGAATATGCGTATTAAATATAATTGCAAAAAATGCTAATTCACTCATTGATAAAGATTGATGCGTATATTTTTTTATAACGGATGAAGTAATTTCTGCTAGTTCATAAGCCAGAGGGTAGGTTGTTTTTAATTCATCATAGAGGGGATTTCTTATTTTTTCATGATATGTAATACGGATCAATGCCGCTTCGATATATAATGTAAAGATAGTTTTAAATTTTTCATCTTGAAATTCTAAAAGGGTTTGTTTTTGAATCTCGTCAAGAATTTCATTGATTAATATCAATGTACTTGCTTCATTGATAGGTTCAATTCCCTTTGAAGATCTTTTACAGATAAGTTGAATTGCCATTTGATTGATTTCATTTTCATTCATTTGACATTGAATACGTTTTTGAATAAATTCAGCAATATCACTTGCTGCTAAAAATTCATGTCGTCCTTCAATAGGAGATAAATCTGGTGTTTCAGTAATCGTATAACCTGAAAGAATTCTTGTAATACTGACAGAAAGACTTAAAAGAAAATCACATAAAGCAATGTCAGACATTTCTACCTGATGTTTTTTGATAATTTCAATAATACCATATTCTAATGAATCTTTTTCAGCTATATATGAATTTAAATAGTCATAAAACATTTCTGACTGTCTTAAATTTGTAAATAAATAATCACAAATAGGTTTACGTTTATTCACTTCATCACCAACGATACAAATTCCATAATTAGGTTTTTGATGCATTGTTAAGCCATACTTTTTCACAGTCTGACGGGCTTGTTTTAAATCACATGAAATCGTTGAACGACTAATCAATAGTTCATCAGCCAAATCATCTATTTTCATATAATCATTTTTATCAATTAATCTTTTAATAATATAATTTTGACGTTCCCATGGAAGAGTAGGAAAAATGGATTCACGCTGACGTTCAGCATCTTCAATAACATTTGCTAAAGCTTGTAAAGAAAGTGATGATTTTCCTTCAATAATATAACCTTTAGAAGTTTTAGAAATCAGTTCATAACCAAGGGTTTTTAATATTTTCTTGATATTTAACATTTCATCTCTGACTAAGCGACGATTAATACCTGTTGCTGTTGCAATATCATATGAAGATATATACTGAGTTGATGAAATCAATAACTTTATAATTTCAATTTCATTTTTCTTTAAATTCACAATAATCCCTCCTCGCCGTTTTAATTATAACAAAGTTCGACAAATGTGTAAACGTTTTCTCTAAAAAGTTATTTTCTCAAAATTGCTTGAAATCGTTGATAAATAAGCATTTTGGATAAAAAAGAGAGTTACTCGGCATTAGTTGTGCCAATTGATAATATAGAAAAAATTGAGTGACATGATAGAATAAAAGCGTAAAGAGAAAACGTTTACACTATGTTTTCAAAACTATAACGAAGGGAGAATTTATATGTCTACTGAAAACATGTCCTTTATGGACAAATTGATGGCAAAAGTTGATGTCATCGCTGGACCAATGACAAGGTTTGGTCAAATACCATTCATTAAAGCAGTTGTTAATGGTATGGTTGGATCAATCGGGGTTACTATGGTTGGTTCTATTTTCTTAATTATTTTTCTTTTATGTTCTGATGGTGGTTTAACAGAAACTGCATTGTTGCCATTCATGAAGCCTTGGGCTGGTGATTTAGCTTTAATTAATAGCTTATCTATGGGGATGATGGCTGTTTACATTGTGATTGCAATGGGAGCTGAATATGCTGAAATTAAAGGTTTCAATAAGACAACAGGTGCTGTTGGTGCATTCTTTGCATTTATCTTATTAAACTACAATGCTGTTGGTAAGTTATTTGTTGAAGGTGTTGCTGCTGATGCATTGCCAAATGCCCTTGAAATTACTTACTGGGGTGGTGCTGGTGTTATTACTGCTATGGTTGCTGGTGCAATTGCAATTAATGTTATTCATTTGTGCTATAAATATCATATCCGTATTAAATTACCTGATTCTGTACCTCCTGCAATTTCTGATAGTTTCTCAGCAATTATTCCTTATTTCATTATTGCAATTATTTGTTGGGGAATTAGAACAATCGGTGGTCTTAATATTCCAGAAATGATTGGAAATATGTTATTACCTGTTTTGTCTGCTGCTGACAATATCTTTGTTTATTCTTTACAACAATTCTTATCTGCATTGTTATGGACTTGTGGTTTACATGGTGATAATATCACTGGTGCTGTTACAAGTGCATTCTTAAATACTTGGATTGGTGAAAATAATGCTGCTGCTATGGCTGGAACTGCAGTTGCTAATTTACCATATACTTGGACACCAAACTTATGTAGATTATCTCAATGGGTATCTAGCTGCTGGCCAATCTTAATTTATATGGTTATGTCAAGTAAGAAATTACCTCACTTAAAACCATTGGCTGCTATTTGTTTCCCACCTGCAATCTTCTGTATTGTTGAACCAATTATGTTTGGTTTACCAGTTGTGTTGAATCCTTTCTTGATTATTCCATTTGTTGTTACACATACAGTAACTGGAGCTTTAACTTATTGGTTAACAAGTATTAGTTTTGTAGGAAAAATGTATTTGAATTTACCATGGGCAACACCATCTCCTATCTTAGGTTATTTAGCTGCTGGAGGTTCAATTGGTGGATTTATTGTTGTATTTATTAACTTAGCAATTGGTATGGTTATCTTCTATCCATTCTGGAAAGCTTATGAAAAATCTGAAGTGAAGAGATTGGAAGAAGAAGCTGCTGCAACTGTTGCTGCAAACGCTTAAAATGAATAAGGGGGACTTGTTAACAGGTCTCCTTTCTTAGACTAGGAGGAAAAGAAAATGAAAGAATGTCCATATTGTCATAAAGATTTACCTGATGATTCTACATTTTGTACTTATTGTGGTAAACCATTAAAAAAAGTAAATATACAAGATTTAGAGAAAGCGAAGGAAAAAATTGAAAAAGAGCGAGAAAGTCAAAAGATTGATCCTTCTTTAAAACAAAATCCTCGTCAAAATAGTTGGAGTAAACTTGGACTGATGCTTTTCCTCATTTCTTTGATTGGATTTGATTTTATTGTTGGTTCCATTGTTGGCTCATTAGGAATGGATACAAAGTTTGTATTTATAATAAGCATGGTTGGTTATATCGGAGCTATTGGCTGTGGAGTTATGTCATTTATGATTGATCGTCAGGATAAGAAAAGAGGTTTCCAACCAAATGGAAATAGTAAGTTTGCAATGGTGGCGATTATTATGAGTGGTTACATTGCTTTATTGAATTTAACGACAGTGATCTTAAAGTAAAGGGGAGAGAATGATGTATTGTCGAAAATGTGGTGCAAAATTAAGTGATACAGCAAAGTTCTGTGATAGCTGTGGTGAAGAAGTGAAAGTTATAAAACAACGTAGCGATAGCCAAAAGTATGAAGAACGACAAAAAAATGATCAGTCTAAGGAGTCTAAAAAGAAAATAAAACAAGATCAAAAGATTGATGAATTAAAAAATCCTTATGTGATTCCAGCTTTAGGTACGGCTATTTTAGCATTTGGATTAGCTATTTTTCCATGGCCCATTAGCTGGGGAATTGGAACGAGTTTATGGATGAGAATTGCTATTTTATTGATTGCATTATTGTCAGATTATCATTGTACAAAGTCTCGACAAGTCAATAATTTATATCATATTCAATATCGTTATCGTGTCCAGCCACAATTGGTTAAAACAGCTACAATTCTTGCGACTTTAACAACTGTTGTTGCTTTATTTGCTTTGATTAATATGTAAAAAAAATGAAATACTATGAAAATCATTGTAAGTGATAAAAAATAATAGTTGATTTTAAGAAATACGTAATACTTTCATGATGAATTCAGAGTATTGCGTATTTTTTTCAATGGATATTTTGTCATAACTTATGACTATTCAATCTATTGAGAAGAGTGCAGATTACTTTAGAATAAAAGAAGGAGGCGTATTATGAGCGTATTATTTTTTAAACCGATTCCTAGACCTGCTATCTGGGGACATACACTATTAAAAGATTATTTTGGATATAAAGATTTTCCTGATGGTATAGGCCAGTCATGGTCATTTAGTGCCCAAGAGAATGCATCAACAATTTGTATTAGTGATCCATATCAAGGAAAAACATTATTAGAATTATGGCAGACACATCAGGAATTATTTGGTCATCCATATGAGGATTTCCCAGTTATTATTTCTCTTGTTGCTCCTGAAGATGACTTGAGTCTACAAGTTCATCCTGACGATGAGCATGCCCATCATGTTGGCTTTGCATCTGGTAAAAATGAAGCGTGGTATTTTATTGAAGCTCAGGAAAATGCGAATATTGTTTATGGACATGAAGCGAAAAATGAAGAAGATTTAAGAAAATATATTCAAGCGGATCATTGGGATGAACTGATTCGCCATTTAGATGTTCATAAGGGAGATTTTGTTTATTTGCCAGCTGGGCTCTTACATGCTTTAAAAAAAGGAAGTATTGTTTACGAAATTCAACAAGCAACAGATATCACATATCGTTTCTATGATTATCATCGCAAAGATGAACATGGTAAAGAACGTGAGCTTCATTTAGAACAAGCTATTGATTGTTTATCTTATGATAGGCAAGCAATGAAAAATGATATTCATCCTATGGTGACAAGTGGTGAGCACTATCAACAGACTGTCTTTATTTCTAATGACTCTTTTACAGTTACAAAATTAGAAATAACTGGATTGTATGAATATTGTTATGACAATTATCAACTTGCGACAATTGTAAAAGGCAGTGGAACAGTTGATAATAGAGAAGTTAAAATAGGAGATAGTTTTTTGATCCCAATCAATAATCAAGTTCAATTGAATGGACAAATGACAATTATGATGACAACAAAGTGAGGATAAGAAAATGAAAAAAGATTTTTTATGGGGTGCAGCTTTAAGTAATGTACAAGCTGAAGGTGGATATTTAGAAGATGGAAAAGGATTAAATGTTTATGATACATTGGTTGTTACACCAGAAAAAGGAATTGTTCCAATGTTTTGTGATACCAAAGTCGCTACTGATCATTATCATCATTATAAAGAAGATATTGATTTAATGGCAGAAATGGGATTTAAAGCTTATCGTTTTTCCGTTGTTTGGTCAAGAATTCATCCTCAGGGAGATGATGAAGTTCCCAATCAAAAGGGATTAGATTATTATGAGGATATGGTTGACTATCTTTTAGAAAAAGGTATTGAACCTGTTGTTTCTTTGGTTCATTTTGATATGCCAGATCATTTGCTAAGAAAGTATAATGGTTTTTTAAATAAACAGGTTATTGATTTTTATGCTAAACATGTTGAGGCAGTTGTTTCTAGACTACAAGGAAAAGTTAAATATTGGTTAACATATAATGAAATCAACTTAGCACCTTATCAGTCTGATTTGGTTGCTGGAGCTTATCGCCCTGATGATATGAGTTTGGCAGAACTATTTGCCCATTTGTCTGTGAATACAGCAATAGCCCATGCCCGTGCAGTAGAAGTCATTAAGCGAATTGATGCAAAAGCATGGATTGGTGGAATGATAGGACATGCACCTTTTTATCCTTTAACTTGTCGCAGTGAAGATATCATTGCAGCTGATTTTAAAAATAAAATGCATAATTATTTGCCATTTGATATTATGACATCAGGACAGTTACCTGAGTATTTTATAAATTTTGTTGAAAAAAGAAATATTGATATTCTTTTTAATGAGGATGAAAAACAAGTTGTGAAAGATGCTTCTGAAAAATTAGATTATTTAGCGTTTTCATATTATCGTAGTGGTGTACAAAGTTCATTTGATGATATAGAGGATTTGATTGAATTAGAAGATGCTATTTTATTTGATCAACGTGGTCTTAAAAATCCTCATTATACAGCAAATGAATGGGGATGGCAGATTGATGCTGAAGGACTAAGATACTCATTAATTGATTTATATGATCGCTATCATAAACCATTGTTTATTGTTGAAAATGGTATAGGCATTGATGAAAAATTAGTTGATGGAAAAGTTTATGATGATGAAAGAATCAGTTATTATCAAAAACATATAACAAGTTTAAAACGTGCTGTTGAACATGATGGTGTTGATTTATTAGGGTATTTAGCATGGAGTCCAATTGATTTTTTAAGTAGTCATAAAGAGATTAGAAAAAGATATGGTTTTGTTTATATCAATCGTGATTTTGATGATTTGTTAGATTTAAAGAGATATCCTAAAAAATCTTTTTATTGGTATCAAAAGGTTATTAAGAGTGATGGTGAAGATTTAGAAAATAATATTGATTATTAAATCATCAAGTTCTTTATTGATTATATGAGGGAACATTCAATGTTATGTGAATGTTCTTTTTATTGGCAAAAATAATAAAACAGGTGATACGTATCACCTGTTAGTATGTTATATCTTTGTTATAGATTTAATCGATTTGAGAGTCAGTATCAGTAGAATCACGTCTAATGACTTCAACTGGAAAAATAAAACGCCTTTCTTCTAATTGAATTTCTTTATCATTCATTAAATTTAATAATAGACTCGATGCTTTTTGTGCTAATCCTTTGGTATCTTGTCTAATTGTTGATAAAGAAGGGTGACATGAATGAGAAATAGAGATATCATCAAATCCAATGACTTTTACATCTTGAGGAACAAGGATATTATTTTCAGTTAAAGCGACCATAACACCATAGGCACGCCAGTCATTTGTAGCAAAAACACCATCAAAAGAAATACCTGCTTTAATTAATGAATTCATCGCTTCTCTTGCTCCTTCATAATTGGCTGAATTAGGATCTAATAAAATTTGTAATTCTTTATATTCTTGTAAACCATAATCTTTTAATGCTTGACGATAGCCTTCTAAACGTTGTTTATTAACTGATAATGTTTTATTACGAGAAACAATTGCAATTCTTTGACAGCCCTGTTTAATTAATTCTTCTGTAGCTAAATAACCACCACTATAGTGATTAGATTCTACATAATAAACATTATTATGATCTTTTGGTTTTCTATCTATACAAACAATTGGAATATCTCGACTGATGACATCAGTGGGGATTTCTTCAATTCCTGAAATACACATGATACCATCAACTAATTTAGAATCTAATGATTTAAAATAAGCAATTTCTTTTTTTTCATCTTGAGATGTATTACATATAAAAACTGAATAATTTTGTTCAAAAAAATATTTTTCTATTTCTAAAACCAAATGTGAAAACCATTCATTATCAATATTTGGAACAATCAATCCAACTGTCTTAGATTTTGACATTCTTAAACTCTTTGCAGCCATATTTGTTGTATAACCATATTTATCTATAATTCCTTGTACTTTCTTTCTTGTTTCTTCAGAGAAGCGCCCATTATTATTAATGACTCTTGAAACTGTTGCAACAGAAACATTTGAGAGCTTCGCAATTTCTTTGATTGATATACTTCGTTTTTTATCCATAAATTTCACTCCTGCATTCATTATAAAGGTTTTTTCCAATATTTTCAAATGATTATGAAAACGGTTTCTTTCTATATGAAAGTGTATCAATAAAGTGAACAAAATGAAATAGTTCATAATGGCACACCTTGTGCCATTAACTTGTGTGGAAACGTTTACTCATTCGCATTACAATAAGTTTGTAAAGATAAAGAAAGAAGAGGAAAGGATTATGACAAAAAAGTTACCAGATGCATTTATGTGGGGAAGTTCAACAAATGCTCAACAATTTGAAGGTGCATGGAATGAAGATGGCAAAGGTGTGTCTATAAGTGATACACGTGTACTCAAAAATGGTTATTCTAACTTTCATATTGCGAGCGATCATTATCATCATTTAGAAGAAGATTTAGATTTGTATCAAGAAATGGGATTTTCAATCTATCGTTTCTCAATTGCCTGGACAAGGATTTATCCTACTGGTGAAGAAGAAACACCAAATGAAAAAGGATTAGCATTTTATGATCGTATGGTTGATGGCCTAATCAAAAGAGGTATCACTCCAGTAGCAACACTCTATGCTTATGATTTACCACAAGTATTACTTGATAAATATAGAGGATTCTTGGATCGTAAAGTGATTGATTTATATATTCAATATGTCAGTACAATTTTTGAACATTTCAAAGGCAGAATTCAATATTATACACCATTCAATGAACCAAATTTATTTCACCTAGATCAAGAATATATTATGGGAAATAATGATTTGACAGATAAAGAAACATGGCAGGTGGAACATCATTTAACCTTAGCCTATGCAAGATGCGTCAATGCCTGTCATGAAATTGATCCAGATGCAAAAATTGGTCCAAATTGTGCAACAGGTGTTGTTTATCCAGCCACTTGCAATCCTAAAGATGCACGTAAAGCATTGACACAGATGTATATGACAAATTGGGCCTACTTAGATGTTTACTGTCGAGGACATTATCCACAATACTTTATCAATTATTTAACAGAAATAGATTGTATGCCACATATGGAACCAGGTGATGAGGAATTAATTGCATCAGTGAAACCTGATTTAATTTCTACAACATATTACTCAACAAGTGTTGCGAGAGTTGATGAAGATGGTGAAGTTTTAAAAGAAGCTCCAGCACCAAAAGAAGTTCAAGAAGCTTTGGTACAATATCGTAGTGGTGATCTCAATCCTTATTGTAATGAAACAGAATGGGGATGGATTATTGATCCAGATGGTTTCTATTATCAATTAATGGAAATTTATCATCGTTATCAATTACCAATCTTAATTCTTGAAAATGGTATGGGTGCTACAGAAGAATTAGATGAAAATCATAAAGTACATGATGATTATCGTATTGATTATTTAGCAAAACATATTCAATGTATGAAAGAAGCAGTGGCTGATGGGGTTGAGTTATTAGGCTATTTAACTTGGTCTGCTCATGATTTACATTCTACAAGAGAAGGATTTGTAAAACGTTATGGATTTATTTATGTTGATAGATATGAACATACAATCAAATCGATGAAACGTTATCCAAAGAAATCTTTCTACTGGTATAAAAAAGTGATTGCTAGTCATGGTGAAGATTTAGCAAATGATATTAAATATTAGAGATAAAGGTGAAAACCTTTATTTCTTCAATCGATGAGTAAACGTTTTACCGAGGGGAGAGAATTATGGAAAAGTTATTATGCCCATCAATGATGTGTGCACATTTTGGAAATTTGGAAAAAGAAGTCAATGAATTAGATGAAGCTGGTGTAGATATTTTCCATCTAGATGTTATGGATGGAAATTTTGTACCAAACTTTGGTATGGGATTACAAGATATAGAGTATATCATTCAAGCAACTCAAAAACCATGTGATGTCCATTTAATGGTGAATAAAGCCAGTGATTATATACAAAAATTTGCAGATTTGGGGGTTGAAATTATTTATGTTCATGCTGAAAATGATCCCCATATTACCAGAACATTACAAATGATTAAAGATGCTGGTGTTCACCCTGGACTTGCAGTGAATCCTGGAACATCGATTGAATCTATCAAAGAAACATTGAGCTTAGTCGATTATGTTCTTGTTATGAGTGTTAACCCAGGATTTGCTGGACAAAAATATTTAGGATTTGTTGATCATAAATTTGATCAGTTTTGTGAATTGAAAAAACAATATGGTTTTAAAGTCATGATTGATGGAGCATGTTCACCAGAAAGAATTCAAACTTTATCACAAAAAGGGGTGGATGGATTTATCTTAGGAACATCGGCATTGTTTGGCAAGGGAAAAAGTTATCAGGAAATTATCAAAACACTAAGACAATTATAAGGAGGAAAAAAGTATGAATATTTTATTAGTATGTGCCGCTGGTATGTCAACAAGTCTGTTAGTCAATCGTATGAATGAAGCAGCTACGAAAAAAGGGATAACAGTTCATATTGAAGCTCATCCAGTTGGTTCAGTTGCATCATATGGTGACAAAGCAGAAGTTATTTTATTAGGACCACAAGTTCGTTATGAATTGAATAAAATCAAAGGAATGTACCCTGATAAACCTGTTGAAGTTATTAATATGCAAGATTATGGAATGATGAATGGTCAAAAAGTTTTAGACCATGCGATTGCATTATTAGGAAAGTAGGAGAGAATTATGCCAAGAAGATTAATAAGTTCAACGCGTAGTGAAATACGCACAATGACTGCTAAACAACTGAAAGATTCTATTCGTGCATGTGAAGGACGTGTCATTTTATCACAGAATTATGTTGGACATTCACCTTTGCTAGAAGGCACAACAAATGCTGAATTAGCTGAATCTATGGGTGCTGATATGGTTTTCTTTAATGGGTATCCAATGGATGAAACAATTGAAATCCCAGCTTTTCAAGTCGATGTTTATAAAGATGGACAATATGTTCATGAATCTTATCGTTTAAAAGAGATGAAAACATTAACCAAAGGACCTTTAGGTGTTTATTTAGAATGTGGTGTGGGTGATGATCCTTCTGCTTCAACGTCAACCCAGGCAGGAACTTCATTAATTAGAAGAGAAAGAGTTGCAAGTGATGAAAATCTTAAGAAACTCATTGATGAAGATGTAGATTTTGTTGTTTTAGCTGGCAATCCAGGAACAGGAACATCAATGGAAACAATTATTGATGCAACGAAACGTGCAAAGGCCATTTTAGGTGATCAAGTGATGATTTGGGCTGGAAAATGGGAAGATGGTGTTAAAGAAAAGGTATTAGGTGATCCCCTTCGTAAGGATAGCAAGGAAGTGATTGCTAAGTTAATTGATGCTGGAGCTGATGTTATCTGTTTACCGATGCCAGGTTCAAGAACTGGAGTGACTGTTGAAAGCATGAGAGAACTTGTGACATTTGTTCATGAATATGGTGATAAGTCTACTTTAGCTATGTCATTTTTAGATGGTTCTGTAGAAGGTTCTGATGAAGGAACCGTGAGATTATGCGGCTTAATGTCTAAACAAACAGGAGCAGATATTCATGCGATTGGTGATGCCGGTTGTAGTGGCATGTCAACACCAGAAGATATTTATCAACTGGCGATGACTATTAAGGGGCGTCGTTTAACTTGGTTAAAAACAGCAGCAGGATTTAGATAAATAAGAAGGAATAAGGAGAAATTATGAAATTAGATTATCGTATTACAAGATTAATTACTGCTAAAGCAAGTGAAGTTGCTCAATACACACCAATGCAATTAAAAGAAGCAATTTTAAAATCAGAAGGTCGTGTCATTATGGGACAAACATATTTAAATAATCCAATATTAATTCCTGATTGTACAAGTACAGAACTGATGTTTGCATTTGGTGGTGATATGGTGATGCTTAATGGTTTTCATTTTGAAAATCCTCAAGAAGCAGCTGGGATGCAAGGTTTAACTTTAAAAGAGTTAAGAGCGAAAGTCGCTCAAAAACCAGTAGGAATTTATATGGGATGTCCAAAAGCCAATGATGATTTGGATTTAGATCCTAAAAAAGCTGAAATGAAAAGTATGCTTTATTCAAAAGAAAATGCTTTAAAAGCTAAAGAACTTGGGGCATCCTTCATAGTTTTAGGTGGTAATCCAGGAAGTGGAACATCTATATATGATGTTATTCGTGCAACCAAAGAAGCGAGAGAAACATTGGGTGAAGATATGTTAATTTTTGCTGGAAAATGGGAAGATGGTATTGTTGAAAAAGTTTTAGGTGATCCACTTGCTGATTATGATGCCAAAGCAGTGATTAAAGAATTAATTGATGCTGGAGCTGATGTGATTGATTTACCAGCACCAGGTTCAAGACATGGTATTACAGTTGAAATGATTAGAGAATTAACAGAATATACACATCGATATAAACCTGGAACTTTAGTTATGTGCTTCTTAGATAGTAATGTTGAAATTGCTGATCAAGATACAATTAGACAAATTGCTATTTTAATGAAACAAACAGGGGCAGATATACATGCGATTGGTGATGGTGGTTTTGGTGGTGGAACATGGCCAGAAAACATTTATCAGCTTGCTATTACAATGAAGGGAAAAGCTTATACTTGGGCGAAGATGGCAACTCCACTAAGATAAAAAAGATGAGGAGAGAGGTTATGAAAATAGGAATAGGAAATGATCATGTGGCTGTTGAATATAAAAAAGAAATAACAAAATATATTCAAGAAAAATATGGCTATGAAGTGATCAATTATGGAACAGATAGTACAGATAGATTTAATTATCCGGTAGCTGGTGAGGCAGTTGCCAATGCTGTTATTGCAGGTGTTGTAGATAAAGGAATTGTGATTTGTGGAACAGGTGTTGGTATTTCATTAGCAGCCAATAAGGTCAATGGTATTCGTTGTGTGACGTGTAGTGAACCTTATTCAGCTAAACTTTCAAGAGAACATAATAATACCAATATGTTGGCTTTTGGAGCCAGAGTTGTGGGGATAGAACTTGCAAAAATGATAGTTGATGCATGGCTAACTGGTGAATATGAAGGTGGTCGACATCAAGTCAGAATTGATATGTTGAAAGATATTGAAGAAAGACAAAAATAGTAATATGGATTTAAAGACTTTACAGGGGCTCAATCCCCATTACTCTATAAAAAGTATTGATGATGAAAGTTTCCAGACTTTTGGAAAACGAATTGATGAAGATGTCAATGATGTGATTGCTTATGTATCAACAAACGTCCATCCTCCCAAACTTGGAACTTGTTACCAACCAAGCGTCTTAGCAATTGAGCAATTTTCATCAATCCAAAAAATTTCACAAAAGGTTTATGGATATATGGATGTTATGGCTGGTGTCGTTTCTGGTCATAATGATGTATTAAACGGCGTTGAATATCATCAGGGCAGCGAGACGATTATCGCTGCCACTGATTATATTCTGGTAGTAGGTCATATTTGGGATATGAAAGGAAATACATATGATTCTCAAATGTGTGAAATCTTTTATGTACCTAAAGGAACAATTGTAGAATGTTATAGTACAACGCTTCATTACACACCCATCTGTGTAAGTGATGAAGGATTTTTAACAATCTGCCTGTTATTAAAAGGAACAGGCGATGTTTTAAAGCAAAGAGAGGGTATTTTAAAAAAGAAAAATAAATGGTTTATCGCTCATTTAGAAAATCAGGAAAAAATTAAATCGGGTGATTTCCCAGGACTTATGGGAAATCTGATAAGAATAAAATATAAATAATGAGGTTAAGAAAATGGAAAAAACAAAGTGTTTTTCTCAAAGTGATTTAGCAAGTTATATTGATCATGCTGTTTTAGATCCTCAACTTACAATTGAACAGCTCAAAGAGAAAATGATGATAGGTGTTCATTATGGTTGTCAAAGTATATGTGTTAATCCAGGAGCAATTGATATTGCAAAAGAATGTATTCAAAATTCAAAGACAAAACTTTGTGTTGTTTGTGATTTTCCTTTTGGAGCAAGTCATACACAATCTAAATTAATGCAGGCTCAGATGATTATTGAAAAAGGGGATATCTTTGAAATTGATATGGTTATGAATTATGGATTATTAAAGAGCCAAAAATATGATCAGGTCATTGATGAAATTTCACTGATAAGTGAAATGTGTCATCAACATCATGTCGGCTTAAAAGTGATTATAGAAACTGATGCTTTAACAGATGAAGAAATAAAAATAGCTGTTGATTGTTGTGTGAAAGGACAAGCAGATTTTGTCAAAACATCAACAGGTTATTTGAAAAGTGATCATTTACAGGGTGCCTCACCTGAAGTTATTGCTTTAATAATCAAAGCAGCTCAAGGAAAAATAAAAGTAAAAGGGTCTGGGTGTGTGCGTACACGTGAAAGATTAATCGAACTGATTCAATTAGGAGTTGATCGTGTAGGTGTAGGATGTTCATCGATTGCTCAGATACTAGGAGAAGATTATGATTAGATGGGGCATTATTGGACTAGGTAGAATTACTCATCGTTTTATAGAGGGACTTAGTTATTGTGATGATGGAATGCTTTATGCTGGGGCTTCAAGAACTTTTGAAACGAGAAAACAATTTCAAAAAGAACATCCTAATGTGAGAGTTTATGATAATTATGATGAACTTTTAGATGATCCCATGATTGATGTTGTTTATATCGCATTAAGACATAAAGATCATTATGAGTGGTCAAAGAAAGCATTATTAAAAAATAAAGCTGTTTTATGTGAAAAACCAGCGACTTTGTATTATCATCAAATTTTAGATCTGGTACGTATTTCACAACAAAACCATATCTTTTTTATGGAAGCTATGAAGAGTCGTTTTATTCCTTTAAGAGATCGATTAAAGACATTGATTCAAAAAGATGTGATTGGAGATATTATAAGAATTGAAACATCATTTTGTAATCAAGTTCCCTATGATGAAAAAAGCTATTTTTTTGAAAAAGATCAGGGTGGTGCTTTATATGATGTCGCTATTTATAACATTGCATCAATTCTTGATTTTATTTCATCACAATTTGAGGATATTCATATTCAACAGATTTGTCAATATGGTGTTGATGTTTATGATGATATTGAAATTCAGTTTCATTCACATCAAACAGCGCGTATTGAATGTGCATTAGATCGTCAAAAAGAAAAGAAAATGGTGATTATTGGAACAAAGGGGAGAATAGAATGTGTTCCTTTTTATCGCCCAACTCAGGCGACAGTGATTATAAATGATGAATCTTATATAATTGAACAGCCTTATATCAATGATGATTTTTATACAGAGATTAAAGCAGTTCATGATGCTTTCAATCATCATTGGAATGAACATCCTCAAATGACACATGATGATTCTTTAAGATGTATTCAATTATTAGAAAATATTGTTTATTTAAGTCAAAAGGATGGACCCAATCATGAATCATAATTTTTTATGGGGAAGTTCTTTAAGTGGTGGTCAATGTGAAGGTGGTTTTCATAGCCGAAGTGAGACAGTTGTTGATATTATTCCTCAAGGAAAAGATACACGATTTCAATATTTAGATAATCCTGGATGTTATTTACAAAGACCAGAAGGTTTTTATCCATCACAAGATGGTGTTGAATTCTATGAACATTATCAAGAAGATATTGCTATGTTTGCGAAAATGGGTTTAAAGGCCTTAAGGTTTTCTATTCTTTGGTCACGTATCTATCTAGATGATAGTGACCAGCCAAATGAAGAGGGACTACAGTTCTATGATAATGTCATTAATGAATTATTGAAATATCATATTGAACCAATTATCACAACAATTCATTTTGATATGCCATTATGGATTGTCCAAAAATACAATGGTTTTACGAATCGAAAAACAGTTGAACTTTACCAAAAATATGTTCATACAATTGTTAATAGATATCACGATAGAGTGAAATATTGGATATCATTTTGTGAAATCAACGTGATGAATAGTGCTTTATATATGGTTGGCGGAGCAGTTCTTCAACCAGATGAAGATAGAGAAACGATCTTACATCTTTGTGCTTACAATCAGTTATTAGCAAATGCTCTATTGGTCAAAGCTTGTCATGACATTGATGATTCTTTAAAAGTAGGCTGTGAAGTGGCAGGTACGCCCTGTTACCCACTCACATCTTCACCGGTTGATTATCAAATAATGGTGGAAAATGAAAGAAAGAATAATCGGTATACAGATGTCATGGTAAAAGGTATTTATCCATATTATTTTCAAAAGGAAATGTTAGATTATGGGATTGAAATGCGTAATGAAGATTTAAAGATTCTCAAAGATTATTCTTTAGATTTCATTGCTGTATCATATTATAAAAGTTCACTTGCTTCTCATACACATGTCTTAGATAATCCTTATTTAGAAAAGACTGCTTTTCATTGGACAATAGATCCTTTGGGATTTCGGATTATGTTAAACAATATGTATGAGCGTTATGAGATTCCTATTATGGTTGTAGAAAATGGTTTAGGAACATATGATCAAGTTGAAAATAATCAGATTCATGATGATTATCGTATTGATTATTTACAAAAGCATATCGAACAAATGAAGTTAGCGATTGAAGATGGTGTTGATATTATTGGTTATTTGACATGGGCTGCGATGGATGTTGTTTCAACAAGTGAAGGCATGATGTCAAAACGTTATGGATTTATTTATGTAGATAGAAATGATGATGGAACGGGATCATTCAAAAGGATTCCTAAAGATTCTTTTTACTGGTATCAAAATTATATCAAAGAGGAAACTTTAAAGAGAAAGAAATAATGAATCAATTGAATATTTAAGGAGAGGGGTCTGAGTTTTATCAGAACGATAAAATATATCAGTTGAAAAATGGAGGATAATGATAATGAAATTTAATGAAGTTATGCATCTTTCGTTTTATACAGATCAAATAGATGAAATGAGAGATTTCTATGAAAATAAGTTAGGATTAAAAGCAAAAATTATTATGCGTTATGAAGCATATAAAGGAAAAAAAGAAAGAGGAGCATGGGCAGCAAGAGCTGAGACACGCCCACATGATATTGCTTATATATTTATCGAATTAGCACCTGGACAGTATTTAGAACTTTTTCCAAAAGGTGATGGACAATTAGAACATGAATCTCCAGATACAAGATTAGGTTATTCACATTTTGCATTAATGGTTGATGATATTCATGAAGCAAGAGAAGAATTAGTCAAAGCTGGTGTAGAGATTGATATCGAACCAAATAAAGGTCAATCAGAAACATGGCAAATGTGGGTTCATGATCCTGATGGCAATAAATTTGAAATTATGCAGTATACTGAAAAGTCTTTACAGCATAAAGGAAATATTGAAGACGATAGAAAAAAATATGGTCATGAATAAATGATTCAAAATAAGATAGCATTGAATAGCGTGTTAAGAAGCATTCAATACTATCTTTTATTGGACTGGTCATTTTCTAGGATGTCATGAGACAAATGAATAAACTGTCTTTTAGAATAACTGGTAAGAATAGATAAATGATCATAGTAAAGATTTAAATCATCATTTATTTTTTGGGATAACAGATCAAAAACCTCTTCTTTTTCAATAAGAAAAATCTCCTTCATAATCCTTATAAAGGAGTATTAAAAACATGATAACATTATCGCTGAATTTTAACAATTTTTTGATTTATAGTTGACATCTTAAAAAAGGAATGATAAGATTTATCTAGAAAAAGAAATTAAATAGGAAATGTCACTGGTAATGCAGGCTAAACCAAAATTAACATTGTTAGTTTTGGTTTTTATATTTATAGGAGGATATTGGAATGTTTTTTAAAAAGAGTATAAATATACATGATGATGGTCAAACAATTTATGCACCAATTAATGGTCAGATCATACCTTTAGAGGAAGTAAATGATGAAGTCTTTCGTCAAAAGATGATGGGGGATGGAGTGGCTATAGAACCTCATGATGGAAAGATTTATGCACCTGCTACTGGAGTTATTACTGTTGTTTTTCCGACACGACATGTTATTGCAATGACTTCTGTAGACGGAATGAATATCATTGTTCATGTAGGTATTGATACTGTTGAATTAAATGGAAATGGATTCCATCCTCTTGTAAAAGTTGGAGATTATGTTAAAGCAGGAGAGCAAATAATGACATTCCAACTTCATAAAATAAAACAGAATTACCAAGCAACAACGATGATTGTTATTGAAAATTCCGCAGAATATCAACTATTAAAAAGTTCTGCAGATTATGTACAGGTTGGAGAAGAATTAATGAAAGTGAAGAAGGTGAAAATATGATTATAACAAAACCACTTAATAATAATGTTGTTATGGCTAAAGATCAACAACAAGAAGAGGTTATTGTTGTGGGAACAGGTATTGGATTTCATAAAAAGGCTGGAGATATTATTGATGAACAAAAAATACAAAAAGTTTTTTCAGTTGCTGATAATAATAAATTAGCAGAGTTAATATCACAAATTCCAGGACAATATATTGAATTAACTGAAAAAATAGTTCAATATGCGAAAAGAAAATATAATTTGATATTAAATGAAAACATATATTTAGGACTTACTGATCATATATATTTTGCTTTACAAAGAATTCAAGAGGGTATTGATTTAGAAAATCCCTTTCTTATAGATATTCAGCAATTCTATCAACAAGAATATAAAATTGGTCTGTATGCTAAAGAAATGATTAATCGTATGTTTCACATTCAAATTCCTAATGATGAGGTAGGATATATAGCCATGCATATTATTGAGAATAGTTTTCAACAGAAGCGAGAAGATTTTGATGCAATTTTCAAAGTTGTCAATGAAAGTGTTTCTTTTATAAGGAAATATTATCTCAAAGATGTAAAAGAAAATTCATTGGCATATACAAGATTGGTTAATCATGTTAAATATTTTGCTAAACGATTTATAGAAGGAAAAGAGAATCAATCACAGAATCGTTTGTTAAAAGAAACAATACAAGGAGTTTTTAAAGAAGAACAAGAATGTATTGACCAATTATCAAAATATTTAGAAGATAAGTTTGATAAAGAAATGAGTGATTCTGAAAAGAATTATTTGGTTTTACATTTACGAAATTGTCAGGAGTTAAATGAATAGAGGTAGTCACTATTAAATTAGGCTAAACTCAGGAGGATCAGTGCACGGATTTTCTTGAGTTTTTTATTTACAAGGAGGGATGCTTGAATAAAAAAATTTGTTTTGAAAATAAGGAGGAAAGAAAGATGAATTATGATGAAATTGCAAGAAGTATTTTAGAAAATGTAGGTGGAAATGAGAATATTATAAGTATTATGAGTTGTTTTACACGTGTTCGTATAGAAGTAAAAGAAAAAGATAAAGTGAATGAGGATATGATTAAGAAGCTAGATGGTGTTAAAGGGGCAACCTTCTTTAACAATACTTATCAAATTATTTTTGGTGGAAAATGTAATGATGTTTATGATGCTTTGGCAAAGATTGTTACAATTAAGGAAGAACAAATTCCAGTAAAACAAAATGAAAAATTTGGTTGGAGAACAGTATTTGATTATATTACTGGTTCAATTCAGCCTATTATTCCTGTGTTAATTGGATGTGGACTCATCCAAGGAATCCTTGCATTGATGTCGTATATTGAAATAGATGCAACAACATATGGATATCAACTTATTAATGCGGCTGGAACTGCGGGATATTACTTTTTACCTATATTGTTAGGATTTAGTGCTGCTAAGAAATTGGGAGTAAATCCATATATTGGAGCAACTTTGGGAGGAATATTAGTTTATCCTACTGTTATTGAATTAGCAGGACAAGGAGCAACTGCATCCTTTTATGGATTACCAGTAAAACTTGTGACTTATTCTTCTACAATGACACCAATCCTTTTAACGATGCCAATCGTTTATTGGGTAGAAAAATTTGCTAAAAAGATTTCTCCAACACTGTTAAAGTCTGTATTGATTCCAGCAATTACAATTATTGTGAGTTTACCAATAATGGTTGTTGTAACGGCTCCAATTGCTCAAGTGATTTCAGAAGTTTTAGGTCAAGGGATTCAATATATCTATAGTCATTTTGCGATTCTAGGAGGTCTTATTATTGGTGCAACATGTCCATATTTTGTTTTAACAGGAATTCATCAAGCAACAGCTATTCCAATTGTTTTAAATGAATTAGCAACTGTTGGATATTCAGTTGTCTTCCCAATCTTAGGTTTTGGAAATGCTGCAGTTGCTGGTTCCGCCTTGGGGGTTGCTTTAAAAACAAAGAATAAAAGTTTAAGAAGTGAGGCATTCAGTTCTACAATTATTGGTGCGATTGGAATTACAGAGCCAGCTTTATATGGTGTATTATTACCAACAAAAAAATCTTTAATTGCTCCTGGAATTATGTCAGGTATTTGTGGTGCCCTTTCTTTAACATTTGTTGTTAAAGCAATGGGACTGGGATTATGTGGTTTAGGTGGTATTCCATTATTTTTAGGTGAGACATTCTTTATTTGGTGTATCTTAATGGTTGTTGCTTATTTAGGTGCAGCTGCTATCACTTATTTTATTGGTTTTGATGATATCCCAGAATAAAAGGGGGAATACATGATGAGTTTTTCTAAACAATATCCACATCTTTTTGAACCATTGCAAGTCAATCAGATGATGATACCAAATCGTATTATATCAGCTCCATTAGGGAGTTTAACAGATAAATCATTAAGTGGAATTGGGATGATTATTCGTGGAACGAGTGGTTCAGTACCTGGACCACGAACACGAATGGCACCAGGACCATATTGTTTTGCCAATATGAATGAGAGTCAGAAAGTTCGTGAACAAGTTGTGACAATTCAACAAAGAGGAGCAAAGGCTGAATTTGAACTTTGTCATGTTGGACAATATGCTTATGTTGAGTCAGGTGATTATGCTATTGGACCAGTTGGATTTATTCGTGAAGATGGGGTTGAAGTCAAAGCGATGGATGAAGAAATGATGAATGAAGTTGCTGATGCTTTTGCAAAAGGTGCAGTAGATGCCAAAGAGTATGGATTTGATATGGTCATGTTACATTTTGGACATGGTTGGTTGCCCACACAATTTCTTTCACCGCATTTTAATAAACGTACTGATGAATATGGTGGGTGTTTTGAAAATCGAGTGAAATTCCCAATACAAATTATTGAAAGAGTAAGGCAGGCAGTTGGAGAAAATTATCCATTAGATATGCGTATTAGTGCTTTTGAATATATTGAAGATGGGACACCTCCAGAGGAAATCATTCGTTTTATTCAACTTGTAGAAGATAAAATTGATATGGTTCATATATCATGTGGATTAGAAAGAGAACTGAAAGCCATGACCAAAATGTCTTCAACACCATATTTTGATCATAAAATAAATGTCAAATGGTCACAAAAGATTAAAGAAAAGGTTCATATTCCAGTAGCTGTTGTAGGAGCTATTATGACACCTGAGGAAGCAGAAGGTATTCTAGCAAGTCAACAGGCAGATGCAGTCGTGATTGGACGACAAATTATTGCTGATCCATTTTGGACAACAAAAGCAAAACAGGAAAAGAGTGAAGATATTGTTCCCTGCTTGCGATGTATGAATTGCTATAATCAATACGCTAGAAATAAGGATATGCATTATGGTATGAAAAGTATTACCTGTTGTGCTGTGAATCCTAGATATTTACATGAAGATTATGTTCCTGTCCACTTGGATAAAAGTGAAACTGTAAAGAAAGTCTATATTATAGGAGGAGGACCAGCGGGTTGTAAAGCTGCTTTGACCGCTTATGAACGAGGACACAAGGTTATTTTGATGGAAAAAAACAATTATTTAGGGGGGCAATTGTATTGTTCTGAGTTTGATGAAAGTAAACAGGATTTAAAAAGATATAAAGATTATTTGATAACGCAAATCCAAAAGTCAGATATTGAAGTGAGATTACAATGTGATGCACTTGAGTGTAAAGAAGAAATAAAAACTGGTGATAGTTTAATAATTGCAGTTGGAGCGAAACCAGTACCATTAAATATTGAAGGTATTCAGCAAGAACATGTTATGGATGCATTGTATGCATATGAACATCAAGATGAAATTGCTCATCATGTTTTAATTGTAGGTGGTGGTTCTATTGGTGCTGAATTAGCAAAATTATTATGTCATTTAGATAAGCAAGTGGCTATTGTGGAAAAGAGTAATCAATTATGTTCCAATGTTAATGAACATATTCAAACAGGGTTACTTGAAAAATTATCTGAATGTGAAAATTTAAAAGTTCTTATAAATTCTGAATGCCTTTCTATTCAAAATGAGACAGTTACTGTTAAAAATGGTAAAGTACAGCAGGAAATAAAAGCACAAAGTGTGATTATTGCAGTTGGTATGCAATCAAGGCTAGATATTGTTAATCAGTTTTATGGTCTTGTTTCAGATATTAATGTTATTGGTGATGCAAAACGTCCTGGAACAGTTGCACAAGCAACACATGATGGTTATTATGCGAGTGCATCTTTATAAACCTTTTACCAAATAAATATGATTTATTTTGATTTGTAATTATATATTTTATTATTATAATCAAGTTAATGAAATCGAATTTCATTAACTTTTTGTTTTAATGAAATCGAATTTCAAAACGCAATAATCATGTGTAATCGTTTTCTCAAATCGTATAAAATGAGAGTATCAAAAGGAGGAAATGAATATGTTAGTTGTTGCGTATATTGGATTTGGGAATAGTGTGTGTCGTTACCATTTGCCATATGTTGAAAGAAGAAAAGACACAATCAAGGTCAAATATATTTATCGAAGAAAGGAGGATAGAGTAGGGGATGAAGAAAGAGAAACATGGTATCCAAATATAACATTTACATCAGATATTGATAAAGTAATGAATGATTCAGAAGTGAATTTAATTGTTGTGAATACACCTGATGCTTTCCATGTAAGTTATACAATGCAGGCATTAGAACATGGCAAAAATGTTTTATGTGAGAAACCATTTGCGATGACAGCCAAAGAAGCAAAAGAAGTCTTTGCATATGCAAAATCAAAAGGCTTGGTTGCCATGTCTAATCAAAATAGACGTTATGATGCAGATATGAGAACGGTCAGAAAAGTGATTGAATCTGGTGTGTTAGGAGATATTGTGGAAGTAGAATCACATTATGATTATTATCGCCCTAGCATTGTGGAACATCAAGGATTTGGAATTCTATATGGTTTAGCAGTTCATCCAATTGATCAGATCATCGGACAATTTGGTCAACCTAAAAAAGTTGTTTATGATTGTCGTAGTATTGATAATCCTGGTCTTTCTGATGATTACTATGATATTGATTTCTTTTATGAAAATGGCATGAAAGCAATTGTCAAAACAAGTTATTATGTGAAATTAGATTATCCTAGATTTATTGTTCATGGTAAAAAAGGAAGTTTCTTAATGCCTGCTTTAGGACATCAAAGTGCATTGAAACCAAAACCTGGACCAATTGAAATTAGTTTTGATCCATTACCAGAAGAAAAATGGGGAACATTATCTTATATTGATGATGAAGGAAATGATGTAACTAAAAAAGTGCCTACTGAAATTGGAGATTATGGCATTATTTATGATAATTTATATGATGTTATTTTTAATAATGGAGAAAAGATTGTTAAAGATGAAGAAGTGGTAGAAGTCTTAAAAATTATTGAAGAAGCAACCAAGATAGCAAAGGAGGCTAAATAATATGAAATTAGGAATTACAGGATGTGGGATGATTGTTCATGATTTGTTTCGTTTTATACATGATGTCGAAGGTGTTGAATTAACAGCGATGGCTTCTATTCCTGCTGAATATGAAAAAGTACAAGCATTAGCAAAAGAAAATCATGTTCAAAAAACTTATGAATGTTATGAAGATATGTTAAAAGATGATGAAATAGAAGTGATTTATTTAGGTGTTCCTAATCATTTACATTATGTAATGTGTAAACAGGCATTAGAAGCACATAAACATGTGATTTGTGAAAAACCATTCACATCACATATTCAAGAATTAGAAGAATTAAATCAATTAGCTAAAGACAATCACTTACTTTTATTAGAAGCCATTTCAACACAATATTTACCTAATGTTTTAAAGATGAAAGAACTTTTAAATGAAGTCGGTAATGTTAAAATTGTAAGTGCTAATTATTCTCAATATTCATCACGTTATAATGCATTTAAAGAAGGAAATATTTTACCAGCTTTTGATTATACAAAATCTGGTGGTGCTTTAATGGATTTAAATATCTATAATATTCATTTATTAGTTGCTTTATTTGGAGAACCACAAAATGTTCAATATCAAGCTAATATTGAAAAAGGTATTGATACTTCTGGAATCATCACCTTAGATTATGGTCACTTTAAAGCAGTCTTAATTGGTGCAAAAGATTGTAAAGCACCTATTATGACAAGTATTCAAGGTGATCAAGGATGTATACTTGTGACGACACCGGCTAATGGTATTACTGATTTTAAAGTGATTAAAAATGATAATACTGAGACCCTTTATAATGAACAAAATGGGCAACATCGTATGTATTTTGAATTTGTTGAATTTGTTAAGATTATTGAAAATAAAGATTATCAAAAAGCTGATGAAATGATGAAGAAGAGTTTAGCAGCTATGAAAATTGCGACTAATGCAAGAAAGTCAGCAGGAGTTGTCTTTTTAGCAGATCAAAATATAAATAATGATTAAAAGTATGTTTTAAAATACGATTAAGGAAATAAATGGAGTTACATGAAGACATTCATGACAAGGAATAGATTTAAAAAGAAAACAATATTAACAAATATGTAAAAAGGGAGTGGATGAAATGAGTTTTCCTAATAATTTTTTATGGGGTGGAGATATAAGTGCTACACAGATTGAAGGAGGCTGGAATGAAGGTGGAAAATCACCAGTTGAACCGGATTATTATTTAGGTGGAAATAAGAATAAGTTAAGATATGCTTATTATCAAACAGAAGATGGTCAAATTGGTCAAGTGATGCAGTATAGTGGACAATTGCCTAAAGGTGCTAAGTATATATTAAAAGAGGGTGAAAATTATCCTAATCATTATGCATCAGATTTTTATCATCATTATAAAGAAGATATTGCAATGCTTGCTGAAATGGGATTTAAAGCACTCAATTTAACGATTTCATGGGCAAGAATCTTGCCTCATGGTATAGATGGTGGTGTCAATCAAGAAGGCATTGAATATTATCGAGATGTATTTAAAGAGTTAAAAAAATATCAAATTGAACCTATTGTCACAATGTATAAATATGATATGCCAGCATTTTATGTTACTGATTTAGGCGGTTGGTCAAATCGTTTATTAATTGATGAATTTGTTGAATTTAATCGTATTTGTCTTCAAGAATATCAGGGATTGGTTAAATATTGGATTACATTTAATGAATTAAATGTCTTAAAGATGTTTATGGATGGGAATCCTAAAATGACTCAAGATGATAAACAACGTATTTTTGAAGAATCACACAATCAAATGGTTGCTGCTGCAAAGGTTGTGAAAATGGCTCATGAAATTAATCAAACTTATAAAGTTGGTTGTATGATTGCTGGTCAATGTGTTTATCCTTTTACATGTGATCCTCAAGATGTCCATCTAGCACAAAAGAAAATGCAAGATAATTTTTATTTCTTTGGAGATACTATGGCAAGAGGAAAGTATCCATCATTTAGTCAAAGAGTTTTTGATGAATATGGTGTTCAACTTCATGTATCTCAAGAAGATAAAAAGATATTAAATGAAGGAAAAGCAGATTTCTTTGCTTTCTCGTATTATATGTCAAGTTGTGCAACAACACATCAGGATAAAACAGAACTAACTAATGGAAATTTATCATTAGGAGCAAAAAATCCATATTTAGATGCTACAGAATGGGGATGGCAAATTGATCCAACTGGATTAAAGTTCTATTTGCATGAATTGTATGATCGTTATCAGATCCCATTATTGATTGTTGAAAACGGTATGGGAGCGATTGATCAATTAGAAGAAGATGGAACAATTCATGATCCATATAGAATAGAATATCATCAAAAACATATACAAAAGATGAAAGAAGCAATTGAAGAAGGTGTTGATTTAATAGGATATACAATGTGGAGTTGTATTGATTTGGTTTCTTTTTCAACAGGTGAACTGCGTAAACGATATGGATTTATTTATGTAGATGTTAATGATGAAGGACAAGGAAGTATGAAGAGATATCGTAAAGATTCTTTCTATTGGTATCAAAAAGTTATTGCTTCTAATGGTGAGAATTTGGATTAAGATAAATAATTATAGAGAATATATTGTTATGTATATAAAAGATAAAAATAAACAAAGAAGCTGTACACTTGCAAAGTGACAGTTTCTTTGTTTTATAATTAATATTGATAATTTGACATTGGTATAATCATAAGAGAGAAAATATTTTGTTAAGCATTTTTTAATCACTTAGTTTTTTTAAAGTTAAAGTTGTTGTTACTCCCACTCCTAATGTGAGTGTTAAATCAACAGCTGATGAGACAACTAAATCTATCATATCCCCAGCATCTAAAAATTCAATAACACTACCAGAAAAAATGGATTGTGTAGCAACAGCTAATAAATGATTTTCTTCTGTACTAGGAATAAGCATTCCATTACGTCGAACAGCTAAATTTAATGAAGCACCAATAGATGCTGATGCATTGAACATATAATTAATTTCATAGACACCTGATTCAAATACTCTTAATGCATCAGTAGGAGTTAAATCCACATTCAACGAAGGCATATCTACTGTTAAAGGAAGAATTTCTTGTGAACCAAGAACAAGTGAGAGTGTCATAGGAATATCACTATATTTACCACCATATGTGGTAATATTGCCACCGCCACCTGGACCAGTATCACCACGTGGTATAACAAATTGTAGTTCGATTCCATCCGTCGTTTCATGATAAAAAACATCAGCTTCACTACCTGGCTCCGAAGTAATTGTCGGTCCAATTGTGACAGTTGGAGTTGCTCCTGTTGGACCAGTTTCGCCTGTTTCGCCAGTTGGCCCAGTCGGTCCAGTATCTCCAGTTTTGCCAGTTGGTCCGATTGCACCTGTTGGTCCAGTGATTCCAATGCCTGTTGGCCCAATAGGACCTGTGTCTCCTGTTTTGCCAGTTGGTCCAGTTGGTCCGATTGCACCATTAGCTCCAGTTGGACCTATTTGTCCAGTTGCACCTCTAGCCCCTGTTTCTCCTCTAGGTCCAGTAGGACCAGTTGCACCTGTTACGCCTATGGGGCCGGTTGGTCCAATATCTCCAGGAATACCTTGAGGACCGATAGGCCCTATCTCTCCAGTAGGACCAGGATATCCTTGTGGGCCCATTGGACCTCTGGGTCCTGTTGGCCCAGTTGCTCCAGTTGCGCAATTAATAATGATAGGAGGGCAGCATCGGCTACCAGGATACCACATACAACCGTGACAGTTACATTCATTTTGACAGTTATTTTGACAATTGTTTTGATGACTCATTGTATTCATATTGTTACACATATTTTCAAAAAAATTATTCATTGTTTTCACCTCCTTTCATTGTTCTAAAATAATATATGCACAAATAAAAAGGTGCTCTATGGATTTATCACTCCTCATGTGCATCATTTTTAATAAAAGAAATGATATATAAAAAAACCTATATTTTGATAATGAGTATCAAAAATAGGTTTAAAATATCCTAAAGGATTTTATTGAAATATTGCTTGTTATAGAGGTAAGCTTTATCATTAGGTTTACATTGACCAGCCATTTCATTATAAAAACGGGCTGTTTCATGATCGCCAATTGCATCATAGCATAAGCATAACTGTATATAAGGAATATAATCATAACATTCAGGCAATATAAATGCTCCAGATTGATCATTTCTTTGGCATGATAGAGCAGTTATATACCAAAATATAGCTTGTTCATAACATTTGAGTTCGAAAAAATATTTGCCAAGGTCACAACATATTTCAGCACGGGGAAGATCGTAGCATAGACTCGTTAATAGCCAACGAATGGCTTCCTGCATTTCTCTTTTATGATAATAACAGTATCCTAAAAACTGACAGGCAGAAATAGCATTTTCTTTCCAGCCTTTTTGTGAATTTAAAAATCTTTTGAATTCAGCAATAGCCTCATCAAAGTATTCATGGTTATACAATTCTCTTGCATAATAGAACATTTCACGGGGAGAAAATAAAACACCTTCAGCTTGCTTCTTTTGGAATATTTTTAAGTTACGATGAGGATTAGATTTCATTTTAAGATGTGTAATAGCAATTTCGCTATATACAATTTTTCCGCTGGGACTGATAACCTCATGAACAAATCCAACCCATTGAAAACAATCTATTCTTCTTAACAGTCTTTCACGATAATAAGTAAAAGTAGGTTGACCATTTTCATTAAAATTTGTATTATATCTCATCATAACAACAGACGTATCAGGAGACAATGTTGCTTTCAATTTTCTCAATTCATTTTGATCATCCTCTAATAGGACATCATCAGCATCTAACCACATACAGTAATCTTGAGTTGCTTTAGAAAAAGAATAATTTCTTGCTTTAGAAAAATCATCACACCATTCAAAATCATAAATCTTTTGTGTATACTTTTTAGCAATTGATTTCGTATTATCAGTTGAACCTGTATCAACAATAATGATTTCATCAGCAATATCTTGAATAGAAGAAAGTGCTCTTTCTAATACATCTTCTTCATTTTTGACAATCATACAAACACTTATTGTTATCATATATTTCACCAATATAATATATGATAACAATTCATTTGTGTTCTTATTAATATGGGAGTTTTATCTTTTTTTGCATGAGTGTAATAATTAATATATCTAGTATGTAATGAATAGATAACCCATATAACATGATACTACTAGGCAAATGATGCAAAGAAGCATCAATATATAAACTTTCATTACAGATCAATGATAATGTTGGATCAAGAATTCCAGTAATCGCAATGACTCTTGATCTCTTTTTTCGTAAATAATAAGCAGCATCAACCATTGTCTGGTTTTTACCTGAATGACTCACAACAAATGATAAAACATCTTGAGCTTTAAATGTTTCAACATAATGTTGACTAAGAGTATTAAAAGCTTGAGCATGTATCCCAATCGTATTTAATTTTAAACAGGCAGATTGAACTTCAGAATAATTATTATCATTAGCATAAAAATCAATCTGTTTTGCCTGTAACATATAATTAATTGTTCTTATAAATGTTTCTTTTTTCATTAATTGTTGTGTTTCTATAAATACATGATTATATATTTGTGGTAGAGCCTGAATAATATCATCAATGGAGCTATCTTGTGATAATTGAATATTACTTTGATGATGTAAATTATATTCTTTAACATAAGTTAATTGAAAATCTAGATATCCATCAAAACCAAGTTTTTTCGTTAATCTGATAATTGTTGGTGAACTCACAGAAGTAAGTTCTGCTAATTCTTTAGCATTATGATTAATAATACATTCAGGAAATTGTTGAATATATTCAACAATACGTTTTTCTTGATTTGTTAATGGGGTTGTTTCAAATAATTCTTTAATCATCCATCATCACTCCTTTTGTTTTATTTTATCATGTATTTCATATGAATGAAATTAGATTTCATATATTGTTTTGGGGAATGTAATGATTCATCACTCATTTTAAAAATGAGATGATATCATGCAATATCATCTCTGTTGTTTAAGTGTTTTCGAGTTTGAGAATTGTGAGAGTGACTTGTCCTTCAGTATGAGAAGTATTTGAACTAAAAGTGAGACTAAAAACTGTTGGTGTCTCTACTTGAATCATGAAAGTACAACTTCCCTCAGCTGTTTCTTTAGCTAATCCTGTACGTGAATATATCCCAAATTCAATATGAGCTGCTGAAAGGTAATAAGGGGTTATTTGCATATAACCATCAGTAGCTAAAAGTGCACTTGCTTCATAATTAATGAGATAATATCCAGGTTGTAATTGGATTCTTTTGATATCAAGTGGAGAAATATTTTGGGTTGGATCTACAATTGAAGGATATAAGGGGATTGTCTCATTGTTTGCAAATTGCATTGCATAATTGGCAAACGATGCAAATGACTGATTCGTTATTCCAGAGGAACCAGTTGGACCTGTGGCACCAGGAATTCCTTGAGGACCAGTAGGCCCAGTTGGACCTGTTGCTCCCGTTGCTCCCGTTGCTCCTGTAACGCCAGGAATTCCCTGAGGTCCTGTAGGACCGACTGGTCCTGTTGCACAGTTAACAATAATAGGAGGACAACAATTGTTTTTTGGATACCAACAATGACAAGCATCACAATTTCTATTTTGTTGTGAATTATTTTCAAAGAAACTATTCATATTATCACTTCCTTTACATAGTTTCTATTTAGTATATGATATATTGTCTTAAACGAATAGATAAAAAGCCTCTTATCCCTTATGATTTGAGGTTTCTCATGAACCCATGCAATTATAGATGTATTTTAGATAGTTGATTATATATAATAGAAAATAATGTATTTAAAAAGCATTTCAAAATCATACAAATGTATATATGAAATGCTTTTCTTTAAATTTTGGTGCAAACTTATAGATATTGATTAATTTAAGTTTTTTTTAATAATTTTTTTGTTTCTTGGAAAATAATTATGCATAAAAAGATTATTGTGAAAAATAGTAGTAATGCAGATAATTGTATTAATAGATTAGATTCATTTTCTAAAAAATAGAAATATCCAGAAATTGTCGTTATTTCTTTATTTGAAAATCCTAGACAAAGAATAAATGAAATGAGTGAAACAGAAAAATAAAAATCTGATCTTTTCATATGAAATTCAATATATCCAGTTGATAATGTTGAATTAATTTTATTTTTAAAATTTGTTTCACTAGAAAAATTCTTTGTTTTATTGCTTTATTATATCTGATTATTAAATTACTATGACTTTGTACTAATTGACTAGTAATATAATATTTTAAATTATCTGTTGTTGTTGGATACAAACCAAAACTCGATATAAATAACCTTGGTAAAATAGTTACAGAAATTTTTTTGTTTTTCATAAATAAAACTCCTCCCTTATTTTTTCTTTTTAATTAATATACCTATAAGCAATAGAAAAACAACAACTAAAATAATCACACCTATCCAAATATAAATAAAATTAGGCATAAATGAGCTCTCCTTTCAAACGATTTTCTAAAAGTCTATTTCACCTGGTTAAAAAGACTTATTAATAACACATCAAGCAATCTATTGTAAACGCTTTCTTATCTATTTTTAGTATATATGATTTTCGTACGTTTGTAAATAATTACATTTTAATTCTATGTATTGAAATTAAAATTATATATATTTATAATAAGAAATAGGAGGTGCATATGTCTAGACCAGCAAATAATTTCTTTAAATTAGAAATGTTGTTATTAAAAATTATAGATCAACAAGATTGCTATGGTTATCAAATTACACAATTAATCAGTCAATTATCCAATAAAAAAATAGAGATTAAAGAAGGAACTATGTATCCTGTTTTATATAGATTAATGGATAATGGATATATCAGTGATAAAAAGGTATTAGTTGGGAAGAGATTAACACGTGTATATTATCATATTGAACCTGAAGGTAAAAAATATCTTCAAGACTTATATGAAGAATATCTTCAAACAATTGATAATATTAATAGCATTATGCTGTGGGAGGGGAAATATGATGAATAATGATGTTACAAAATATTTAAAGGATTGTAAGAAAGTATTTCCATTTATTGGAGATAAAGAAAAAGAGTTTTTGAAAAGATTTCAGAATAGTGTTGAAAGTCATTTGGTTGAAAATGAAAATTTAACTTATGAAGATTTAGTGAAACAAATGGGATTACCAAAAGATGTCATGATTTCATATATTCAAGATTGTGATAATGAATACATTATTAATAAGATGAATACTAAAAAAGTCCTAAAAAGAGTATCTATTATTGTTTGTACTCTATTAATTATTGGTTTATCTATTATATCTGTTTTAGAATTAATCACTATTCAAAAGGTTCAAGAACAAAAAATCATTACTGAAGAAGTTATCATAGAACAAGATTAGGAGTAGAATATGAAGAAATAATAATAAGTATAGTTGTAGTGTAGTATGTCTTATCAAATATAAATACTTTATTTGCATATGAAACAACAGTAATAAATGATGGTTATATTGACACTATTTATGATGATGGATCATATATCGAGATAAGTTTAGAACAAGATAGTCATTTTACAAGAGCATCATCAACAAGTGGTAAAAAAACAAGTACTTATAAAGATTCAAATGGTAAGATTTTACGGAGTGTTCAAGTTGAGGGGAGTTTTACATACACAGGAAGTAGTGCTACTTGTACAAGTTCATCTATTACAACAACTTGTCCAGCAAGTAATTGGAAATTAAGTAATAAAACAAGTTCTAGCTCTGGTGCTACAGCTATTGCGTCAACTACAGCTAAAGAGTATACTTTTTTAGGAATATGTACGAAGACTATTAACGAAACTGTCAGATTAACATGTAGTTCTAATGGTAGATTGTCATAATAAAAATATATAAGTTGATTTCTTTAATGGTTTCTTATTTTTGTATAATAATGAAAAAGGAAGAATTAATGTTATTGATAAACTCAATACTTTTAAATCTTCCTTGTTTTTATTATATATATTAATGAATTGTATGAAAATTTAGTAATCATTAACTATTATGATATATCATTTTATTGTACTATAGATATGAAAATATAAAAAAACCCATGCTGTTACAAGGGTTTGATTAACTATATGGGGCGGTCGATGGGAATCGAACCCACGAATGCCAGAGCCACAATCTGGTGTGTTAACCACTTCACCACGACCGCCATATCTACCTTAATTAGGCAAGTAAGATTATATAAGATTTGCATGTTTTTGTAAAGATATTTTTTCAAAAATTTATAAATTTGTTAAAGAATGTTTTTACATAAAGTATTTATTTACAAACATACCTACCAATATTATACTATAAATGAATAAAGATGCTTATAATGATATGATTTCTAATACTGTCTTAAATTAACTTATCAGGTGTAAAAAATTATAGGAGGAGAGCATGAAAAAATATTTAAAAATTTTAATATGTTTTATAGTTTTTATCTTTATTGGTTCAATGATACTACATTCATTCAATCAAAAATCTTTTCCAGACAAATATGAAAGCATATGTAATTCTTTCTTTGAAGATTGGAAAATAGAAGAAATTGTACATGATGATATTGCCTTTCCTAAGAAATATCTTTCAAAGGTATGGAAAATAAATTTTGATGCTCAATTGAGTAAAGAGACTTTTATAGAAGATGAAATGGGGTTCTTCTTAGCATTACAAAAGACATATGTTCAACAAAATATGAAATATATTCAAGAAGAACTTGGCGATAAAAATATAAGAATAGATTTAAGAAATGCCTATGATCGTTTGCTTGATAAAACGTATGACAATGAGTATATTGCTGAAAATGATAATCAAATAATGAATAAGTATACACAATATTATCCAAAGAAATTTAATGTATATGAAGAAAATACAATTTTAAACTTATTTGAACAAGGGAATACTCCTCTCTATTATGTATTTATATGTAACAACCAGGAAACTGCGAATAAATTCATGAGTCAATGTAAAAATTTAAATGCGATTATTAGGATTATAGGAGAAAATGAAGATATTGATAGTATACAGATAGAAGATGCATATTTGGCAGATAATCCCAATGATTATATCTTTATATACAATGGGCAAATAATTAACAATGCAAGTACAATTATGTCTGTAAATTATGATGAAAAAGATGATAATGATAGTTACCAACATGGAACGATTATGTATAATTTTAATAAATTTATACAAGATCAATTAGAAAAATAATCATTGCTGTTAAAAATGATTGACGAGATTCCCACCTAAGTCTAAACAAAAGCATATCATTATATATATTTGTATATCGTGATATGCTTTTTAAATAACTTAAATATGTTATATTATATATAATTGACTATTTCAAATAATCAATCATGCTTTTACAATTCATTAGTAATAAGAGACTGATTTTATGTGTTTGATAGTGTTTTAATATTTTTAAATATATTATTTAATATTTTTTTAATATTGTTAAAGTTATATTGAATAATATTAAATACGATGATATAATAAAAATAGAAAAAGGTTAGCACGATAAGGTAATTATATGAACTTCATATAAGAATAAATTGGTAGTACCAATCAAGGGGGTATAACTTTTTTACATAAGTATTGTTATTTTGCTTTCTTACAATTTGAGATAAAACATTGGCATTAATAAGGCAAAGAGATTGGAGGTTTTAATAATTGAAAACTGAATATAATAGTGAATTACCTCAATGGGTGTTAAATATTGAAAAAGAAGATTTAGAATTTATTAAAGAATTTGTACTTGCATCTGGTTCACTTAAAGATATTGCAAAGTTTTATGATGTTTCTTATCCAACGGTTCGTTTAAGGTTAGATAGACTAATTGAAAAGATTAAATTAGTTGATCAAGAAAAAGATGATTCGCTGATTTCTTTAATTAAATATTTAGCTATAGAAGAAAAAATAGATATCACTGTAGCAAAATTATTGATAGATACATACAGAAAGGAGAAATAGAAAATTATGTTTTATACATTTGAAAATTTAATGATGATACTTATTATTTCATTGATTATTATAATATTGATGTCTCTTTTAAGACGGTCTTTTCAGAAATATTTAAGGTTTATTGTTATAGCGAGTATTCTTATCTCAATAGTTTTTCTGCTTAAAAATTTAAATGTTATGAATATATTATTTGATTCGAAGATGACTATTGAATTTATTGCAATATTTATGATTAATATATTCATTTCTTTGATTCCCATTGTTGTTTCTTTATTATTTTATTATCAGTATAAAAAGGACAATCAATATAAAAATGAATATAGTAAAATGAAAATTAAAGATTTATAAATCACATTTATTTCTTCTTTTTTATAAAAAAATGAAACAAAAGCATATCATGGTATACAAATCTGTATAATGATATGCTTTTTATTATATATGATGTTTGACACGATCATGTTCTTCAGCTTTTTTAGCGTCATTGAAACGATCAAGTGTTCCTACTAAATAACCAGTAATACGACGTATTCTTTCAATTGGTTGAGGTTTAAGATGATAATGCATATCTACATAATCTCCATCAATTGTTAATGTTAAAGAGAGGAGGGTTTCATCTGGATATTGTTCCTTGACATGGGAAATATAAGCTTTGATTTCTTCTTCATCCATCTCTCCATTTAAAACGTCTACATCTACATTGTCTATTCTCATAATTTGTTCACCTCTATTTCATTATAAAGAAAAGTAGGAATTAAGCAAATGATATGTATGATTCATGGTGATGAATGTATATCAAAAAATAATGGTTGATTTTATTGCTGGAGTGATTGGTAAAAAAGTTAGATTCTTTTATAATATATGAAAAATAACAGTCATAATGACCGTTATTTTTAGTAAAGATGATAATGTAAAATCATTAATAAAATGGTTAATAATAAAATCGAGAGAACACGATTTACTCTTTTAAACATATATTTCATCTGATCACCTATTTTCATTATATGCAAATGATGCAAAACTCTTTTCATCGTGATGAAAAAATGTTAATATATTGCAAGTGATGAGGTGATATCATGTTGAAATTGACTAAAATGGAAGGAATTGGCAATGATTATATCTATTTTGATGGAATTCATCAAAATATTCCTATGGATAAAACATTTATTTCTCGATTAAGTGATCGTCATTATGGAGTTGGCAGTGATGGTATGATTGTCATTTTGCCTTCAGAAAAATATGATTTTAAGATGCGTATGTTTAATTTAGATGGCAGCGAAGGAAAAATGTGTGGTAATGGGATTCGCTGTTTTGCAAAATTTGTTTATGATCATCATTTAACTGATAAAACTTATTTAGAGATTGAAACAATGGGTGGTATAAAAAAAGTATGGCTAACACTAAAAAATCATCAAGTTCAAAGTGTTAGGGTAGATATGGGAAAACCAATTGTAGAAACAGCATTGATTCCTTGTCTTTTTGAAAAGCAACAAATGATTAATGAGCCTATTGTTGTGAGGGGACAAACATATAATCTAACATCTTTGTCAATGGGAAATCCTCATACTGTTATGTATGTTGATCATCTTGATTTTGATATTTCTAAGATTGGTCCCTATTTTGAACATCATCCACTGTTTCCTGATTTAGTCAATACTGAATTTGTTGAAGTTGTGAATCGACAATATTTGAAAATGCGTGTTTGGGAACGTGGTTCAGGGGAAACGATGGCTTGTGGCACAGGTGCTTGTGCAGTGATGTATGCGAGTTATCTTAATGGATTATGTGATGAACATGTTAAAGTAGAATTATGTGGTGGTATTTTGGATATAAGTTATGAAAATGGTCATATTTATATGGAAGGACCAGCACGTACAATTTTTGAAGGAACAATCAATGAGGAGGATTTTTATGGATAAAACAGCTCAAGAGATTATTGAATATATTGGTAATGCGAAAAAACAAACCCCTGTTAAGGTTTATGTGAAAGGTCATGATTTACCAGAAAGTGATGAATTTAAATCATTTGGTGATGCATCGACGAAAGTATTAATTGGTGATTTAACAGTGATTCAAAAATATTTAGAAGATCATCAACAATTGATTATCGATTCTTATTTAGAACAAGATCGTCGTCATAGTGCAATTCCAATGTTGGATTTAACGAATATTAATGCACGTATTGAACCAGGCGCATTGATTCGTGATAATGTTGAAATTGGAGATAATGCAGTGGTGATGATGGGAGCGATTATTAATATTGGTGCCAAAATAGGTGAAGGTTCAATGATTGATATGGGAGCCATCTTAGGTGGACGTGCGCAAGTTGGTAAACGATGTCATGTTGGAGCAGGTGCTGTTTTAGCAGGTGTTATTGAACCACCAAGTGCAATGCCTGTTATTTTGGAAGATGATGTTTTAGTTGGTGCTAATGCAGTGATTGTTGAAGGTGTACATATTGGTCAGGGAGCAGTCATTGGCGCTGGAAGTATCGTTTTAAAAGATGTTCCAGCCGGGGCAGTTGTGGCTGGAAATCCAGCAAAAATTATTAAAACGGAAAAATCTGATCAAACCAAAGAAAAGACACAATTAATGGATGATTTAAGAAAATTATAAGGTGAGAATATGGAAGAGTTAAAAAAATGGCGAAGAGATTTACATCAGATTCCTGAACTCGGTTTACAGGAGTATCAAACGGCTGCCTATATACGTCATGAATTAGAGATAATGGGTTATCAATGGGAAGCCATTGTGGAAACTGGTACAGTTGTTTATATTGATTGTCATCAAAAGGAAACAATTGCATTTCGAAGTGATATTGATGGTTTGGCTATTCATGAACAAAATCAGATTGATTTTATATCCAAATATCCAGGTTATATGCATGCTTGTGGTCATGATGGTCATATGAGTGCTTTATTGGGACTGGCGAAACGTATTCAGGAATCCCATTTTAACTTTTCCTATAATATTCTGCTTATTTTTCAGCCGGCAGAAGAATCACCCGGGGCAGCACGACAAGTTGTGGCATCAGGGTTATTTGAAAAATATCATGTGAAAGCTATTTTTGGTATGCATTTAATGCCTTTTATTGAGGAAGGCAAAATTGCCTGTAAGAAAGGTCCACTAATGGCTATGTGTGGAGAAATAGATGTGCGTATTCAAGGAAAAGGGGCTCATGCTGGGTTGCCACAGGAAGGTATTGATAGTATTGTCATCGCAAGTGATGCCATTCATCAATATCAATCATTATTAACCCGACAAGTTTCACCTTTTGCACCAGTTGTTCTGAATATTGGCAGTATTCATGGTGGAACAGCGCGTAATAGTGTTGCGAGTGAAACGGTGATGCATGGGACATTGCGTTGCTATGATGAGCAGTTGTTTAAAGATATCACAGCGAAAATGGATGCTATTCATTTTGGTTTAGAGAAGAATTATGGCTGTCAGATTGAATGGTCTTGTCCGCCACTATATCCACCTGTTATTAATGATGAACATTTGTACCATAATTTTTGTTCATTGGTCAAAAAAGAAGATTTTATTTCATTAAAAGAACCATTCATGTTAGCAGAAGATTTTTCATTTTATCAAAAAGAAATACCAGGAATTTTCTTTTTCTTAGGTACCAAATGTCAGGACTATCAAAGTGGTTTACATACAGAAACATTTAATTTTCATGAAGAAGTATTAGAAAAAGCAGTGGATTTGTATTATACTATTGCATGTCATATGAAGGGAGTGTAAATGATGGATTTATATACAAGAGGGGAAAATGCTTTTTTAAAAGCTTATGGTAGATATGATATTCTTTTAGAAAAAGGTGAAGGTGTCTATTTATATGATACGAATGGTAAAAAATATTTAGATTTTTATTCTGGAATTGGGGTTAATTCCTTAGGACATGGGTATCCACCTTATGTCAAGGCATTACAAAAACAAATAGAAACACTTATGCATGTTTCTAATTATTTTTATACACCTGTTTCTATTGAAGCAGCAGAAGCGGTCAAAAAAGCAACTCAGTTAGATGCTGTATTTTTCTGTAATTCTGGTGCAGAAGCAACAGAAGGTGCATTAAAATTGGCAAGAAAATATTACTATTTAAAACATGGAAAAGCTGATAGTGAAATTATTTCATTTCATCATTCTTTCCATGGACGTTCTACAGGTTCCGTGAAATTAACAGGGAATCCTCATTATCAGGAAGCTTTTGGTCCTTTGATAGAAGGTGTTCAGTATGCTACGCTTAATGATTTACAAAGTGTTGAAGCACTACTTAATGAGCGTACATGTGCTATTATTGTTGAACCATTACAGGGTGAGGGTGGTTTAAATCCTTGTCAGCAAGACTTTTTAAAAGGTCTAAGACAACTATGTGATCAACATGATATTTGTCTGATATTAGATGAAGTGCAATGTGGAATGGGCAGAACAGGAACAATCATGACTTATTTCCAGTATGATATTTTACCTGATATTGTTTGTTTAGCAAAAGGAATCGGTTGTGGGGTACCCGTTGGTGCTTTTGTAGCCAATAAAAAATTTGCTGCAGCCATGCAGCCAGGTGATCATGGCAGTACTTATGGTGGAAATCCACTTGTTTGTGCAGCAGTTAAAACTGTTTTTGACATTATTGAAAAAGAAAACTTATTAGATCATGTTCAAAAAATGTCTCAATATTTATTAAAAAGGTTAGATGAACTGGTTAATGAATTTGATATCATTCAAGAACATCGTGGATTAGGTTTAATGCAAGGATTGGTTTTTGATCAAGATGTCAAACCGATTGTGAAAGCATTATTAGATGATGGTGTGATTGTGGTGACTGCAGGAACAAATGTTTTAAGAATGTTGCCTCCATTTATCATTAATGAGGCTAATATTGATGAATTTATTGATAAATTGAAAAAAATATTAAAAAATTACAAATAAAAAAAGAAAATCCTCTTATTTTTTCGTATATAGAAGTAAGGGGGTTTTTATATGCACAAATATCCAATAGAATTACAAGATGAAGAAAAGGCATGTGGAGCTTATTGTATTTTAATGTTATTAAAGTATTATGGTTTTAAAGAAGAAATCAAAACCATTAAACAAAAAGCAAGATTAAATCAAAATGGTATTTCCATCAAAGGAATGCTGGAATGTTTAAAAAGTTATCAGATAGAAGCCAAAGCCTATCAGGCTTCTTTAGATGACATTTCAAAAGAAGTCAAATATCCATGTATTCTTTATATGGTTTATGATGGCATTGGTCATTTTGTTGTTTTGTATGAAAGAAATGATGATGAATATGTGATTGGTGATCCAGCACGTGGGTTAATCACTATTTATCAGGAAGAAATGGATGAACACTATGCTTTAAGAATGATTGCGATTAAACATGTAGGGCGTGTTCCAGAACTTTCTTATAAATCTTATTATGATTTTTTAAAAGACACATTTTTAGCGTATCGTCAACATTTTATAATATTGCTTTATAAAGGCTTAGGAATTTCTATGTTGGGTTATTTAAGTAGTTATTTTTTTCAAATCTTTATTGATGATATTCAAAGAGAAACACAGTTTTTTTATATGGTTGTTTTATGTGTTGGTTATTGTTTGATTGAATTTATGAAAACAAAAATGGAAAAACAAAAAACAAAGGCTGTTATTCATCTTCAAAAGGCGATTGATGAAGATTATGTCTTTGATTCATCAATGAAAATGCTTCAACAACCCTATCAGTTTTTTTATCAGGATATGGGTTCACTGCAAAGTCAATTGTTAAGTTTATTTGATTTAAGTGAAATGAGTATTGCTTGTTTTGAAAGATTATTTCTTGATGGTTTGTCTTTGGTTGTGTTTTTAGCAGGAATGGCTATTTTAAATATTTATATGACGATGATTGTGATTATCATGTTATGTATTATCATGCTTTTTTCTTATCATCGCTTTACAGCATTACAAGACATTCATAAGAATTATTTAGAAGCCCATTTTATTTATCAGCATCATGTTTTAGAATTGATTGAAAATCAATTCTTGATTAAAACATTTTGTCTATATCAAAAAATGCGTGAAAGAAGTTATCATATCTATTTAGATGAAGCTTTATTGAAAGAAAAGCAGGCATTGTTTTTAAATCAATTACAAAGTACGATCCAATATATTATTTATTTTTTCTATGGAACAGTCTTACTTTTTGGTTTTTTCTTTTATCAGCAAAGTGTTTTATCCGTTGGACAGCTGATGATGTTTTATATGCTTGTGTCTTATTGTATTCAACCTGTTTTAAATATGGTGACATTAGTAAGTCAGTATAAGCAAATGAGTATTATTTATGAAAAATATAAGGCTTTTGAATTAGAACCAGAATTAGAAAAAACACCATTTCAAGAACAGATTACATCTATCACCTTTGATAACGTGACTTATGCTTATGGATATCAGCAACCAGTTATAGAGCATTTAGATTTATCGATTCAACAGCATCTTTTCTTAAAAGGTGAAACGGGGAGTGGCAAATCGACTTTACTCCGATTATTAATGGGCGTAGATATGAATTATCAGGGTGATATATATATGAATCAGCATGAGTTAAGAACCTTGGATTTAAAGTCTTTATATCAGCATATTGGTTATACAAATGAAACACCATCATTTTTACATATGAGTTTATGGAATAATTTTTTATGTCAGGATGAGAAACGCGTGAAAAAGTATTTAAAGCTGTTTGGTCAAAGTCATTTAGAAGATATGTTTTCTGTTGTTTTAAATGAAGAAGGAAATCCTTTGTCACTTGGACAAAGACAGGTTGTTGCGATTATTCGTTTATTGTGTCAGGATTATGATGTTCTTGTATTGGATGAAGCATTTTCACATATGGACAGTAAATTGGCGAATAAAATGATTCGATATTTGTTGAAAAATGATGAAGGAAAGATTTATATTATTGTGAATCATCAAACAAAAATAGTGAACAAGAATGTTGCTTGTGCTATAATTAATAAAGGAAAACTAGAAAGTAAGGGATAATAATATGACGATTGATTTTGTATATGAAGATGAAAAGAATTTAAGTGCAGTCAATTATGAAAGACAGTTTGTTGAAATTATTGAAACTGCGTTTGATTATTTAAAGATTACAGATGATGTGGAACTTTCATGTGTAATTATAGATGATGATGAGATTCATGCTATGAATCGTGATTATCGTCAGATTGATCGTTCAACTGATGTGATTAGTTTTGCTTTGGAAGATAATGATCAGTTTTATGTGCCGGGGATGCCAAGAAGCTTAGGTGATATTTTTATATCGTATGATCATGCACTTGCTCAAGCACAGGAGTATGGTCATTCCATTGAACGAGAAATGTGTTTTTTATTCACACATGGATTACTTCATTTGTTGGGATATGATCATATGAATGAAGAGGATGAAAAAGAAATGTTTGCTTTACAAAAAGCCATTTTAAATGAATTGGGAATAGAAAGAGGTTAGATTATGGATTATCAAAAATTAGTTGACGAAGCTTTTAAAGCCAGTCAAAATGCTTATGTCCCTTATTCACATTTTAAAGTAGGGGCATGTATATTATTGAAAAATGGTCAGTTGATACATGGGACAAATATTGAAAATGCAGCTTATGGTTCGACAATGTGTGCTGAAAGAAATGCGATTTATCAAGCTTATTGTCAGGGATATCGTCAAGATGATATTGAAGCTTTAGCAATTGTTGGTGATTGTACACCATTGATTTCACCTTGTGGTGCCTGTCGTCAGGTATTGGCAGAACTTTTAGATCCTTATACACCGATTGTATTAGGGTGTAAAGATTATTTTGAAGTGACAAATATGCAGGAATTAATGCCACGTGCATTTACAGGAGAAAGTTTATGACATTTAAATCAGGTTTTGTAAGCATTGTTGGTCGTCCTAATGTTGGAAAATCAACATTATTAAATTATATTTTACAGACAAAATTGGCGATTACATCAGCAACTGCTCAAACGACACGTAATACGATTCAAGGAATTTATACTGATGATGAAGCTCAGATTATTTTTATGGATACACCTGGTATTCATAAACCACAAGATGGCTTGGGTTCATTTATGAATACCAATGCGTTAAATAGTATTTATGGGGTTGATCTGGTTTTATTGATTGCACCAGCTGATGAAAAGATTGGTAAGGGAGATCGCTTTATTGTTGAAAGATTAAAAGATGCTGATGGTCCTGTTTATTTAATTTTAAATAAGATAGATTTATTAAGTAAAGATCAGTTGATTATGAAATTAAATGAATGGAAGGAATTGTTTGATTTTAAGGAGATTATTCCAATTAGTGCAATCAATGGTGATAATGTTCAGGATTTAATCACAACAATTAAAAATGATTTATCTGAAGGAGTTATGTATTATCCTAAAGATCATTTGACAGATCATCCTGAAAGATTTATCATGGCTGAATTTATTCGTGAAAAAATTCTTTATTTTACACATGAAGAAGTTCCTCATAGTGTTGCTATTGTCATTGAAAAAATGACAGAAGATGAAGAGGGAGTTCATATTATGGCAGCTATTGTTGTTGATCGTCCAAGTCAAAAATCTATTTTGATAGGAAAACAGGGGAGTATGATTAAAAAGATTAGACTCAATGCCAGAAAAGAGATGAAACGTTTCTTACAAGTTCCAGTGGAATTAGAATTGTTTGTAAAGGTAGAAAAAGATTGGCGTAATAAACAGAAGTATCTCAAGGAGTTTGGATACGATGAAAACGACTATTAATGAAGTCGTTGTGACAGGAATTATTTTAAAAACAACACCGTATAAAGAAAATGATATGATTTTACATATTTATACACGTGATTATGGCAAAATAGGTGTCATTGCAAGAGGCGTAAAAAAAATAACAAGCAAAAATGCCCGTGCTTGTCAGCAATTAATGATAAGTGAACTAACGATTCATTTAAAAAAAGGATTGAGTTCGTTAATGAAAGCAACTCCTATTGATTATCTTAGACATATTAAAGAGCGTCTTGAAAGTGAGATTGTGGCTGATTATATATTAGAATATTTTTATCGTTATATTGAGGAAAATGCACCTATAGAAAAAGAATATGATATTTTATATGATTGTTTAAAAGCTATTGACAATGGCTATGATCCTCTTGTTGTTTATCTTTTATTTAATGTTTTTATTTTAGACCATAATGGTGTCTCTTTAGATGTGGAAGGATGTGTTCTTTGCGGAGCATCTCAAGTTGTTTCTATTTCATTAGCTGATGGTGGCTTTTTATGTCAAGAACATATCAATGGACATCCGAAATATAGTGTTGAGGTGTTGAAAGGTTTTCGTCATATTCATAAAATTTCCATACAATCAATAGATTGTTTGCATTTATCACAAGATGTTATTCATACATTAGTCCCTATTATGGATGGGTTTGTAGAAGAATATACTGGAGTGACATTAAAAACATCGACATTTATGAAACAAATTGTGTAGATTTCTGCACAATTTTATTTTGCTTATGGAAAGTTTGGTGTATAATAGGTGCATAAAAGGGGAGACATTATGGGAAATTTTTTACCAACAACAAGAGAAGAAATGTTAGAAAGAGGTTGGCAGCAACCTGATTTTGTTTATATTAGTGGTGATGCCTATGTGGATCATCCTTCATTTGGTGCAGCTATTATTACCAGAACTTTAGAAAGTCGTGGTTTTAAAGTTTGTTTTTTAGCACAACCAGATTGGCATCATTTAGATGATTTTAAACGATTTGGTAAGCCAAAATTAGGTTTTATGATTTCAAGTGGAAATATTGATTCAATGGTGAATCATTACAGTGTTTCTAAGAAAAGAAGAAAAAAAGATAGTTATTCTAATAATGGTGAAAGTGGTCATCGTCCTGATCGTGCGGTGATTGTTTATAGTCAAAAAGTGCGTGAAGCTTATAAAGATGCAACGATTCTTATTGGTGGTATTGAAGCCAGTTTAAGACGTCTTTCGCATTATGATTATTGGGATGATAAAGTGAGAAAATCAATTTTAGTTGATGCTGGAGCTGATTTACTAATGTATGGAATGGGTGAAAATAGTGTTGTAGAAATTGCTGAAGCATTGGCAGCAGGAATTGATGCACAATATTTGACTTATCTTGATGGAACTGTTTTTAAAGTGAAAGATTTATCATTAATTCCTGAAGGATATGTGATGTTACCATCATTTGAAGAAGTATTGCAAGATAAACGTGCTTATGCTAAATCATTTGCCATTCAATATCGTAATACTGATCATTTTAATGCAAAAGTATTGGTTGAACCTTATGATGGTTTCTATATTGTCCAAAATAGACCCAATCGTCCATTGACACAAATGGAGTTTGATGATACATATGCTTTACCTTATCAAAGAACATTTCATCCAATGTATGATTATATTCCAGCCATTGAAGAAGTTCGTTTTTCGCTTATTAGTAATCGTGGCTGCTTTGGAGCATGTAATTTCTGTGCACTTAATTTTCATCAGGGACGTATTATTCAAACCCGTTCTCATGAATCACTTGTGGACGAAGCAAAGTTGATGATTTCTGAACCAGATTTTAAAGGATATATTCATGATGTTGGGGGACCAACTGCTAATTTTAGGCAACCAAGCTGTGACAAGCAGGAAAAACATGGAGCATGTCCAACAAAACAATGCTTATGGCCAAAGCCTTGTCAGAATTTAAAAGTTGATCATAGTGATTATTTATCACTGTTAAAAAAATTAAGATCGCTTGATGGTGTCAAAAAAGTTTTTGTGAGATCAGGGATTAGATATGATTATTTAATGTATGATAAAAATGATCAGTTTTTTAAAGAACTTGTTCAAAATCATATTAGTGGACAATTAAAAGTAGCACCTGAACATATCAGTGATCAGGTTTTAGATAAGATGGGGAAACCTCATCGTCAGCTTTATGAGAAATTTGTAGAGAAATATCAGAAACTCAATAAAGATTTAGGAAAAAATCAATATTTGGTTCCTTATTTAATGTCATCACATCCAGGCAGTGATTTACAAAGTGCGATTGAGTTGGCCGAATATTTGCGTGATATTCGCCATCAGCCTGAACAGGTTCAGGACTTTTATCCAACTCCAGGAACTCTTTCAACAGCAATGTATTATACAGAACTTGATCCTCGTGATATGACACCTGTTTATGTCGCAAAAACACCAAAAGAAAAAGCAATGCAAAGAGCACTTATGCAATATCGTCATCCTAAAAATTATCATCTTGTTTATGAAGCTTTAATGCTTGCAAAACGTCAAGATTTGATAGGGTTTGATCAAAAATGCTTGATTAAACCAAAAGGACAATTTCGTCCACTAAAGAGGAGGTTATAGATATGAAGAGAACAGAGACATATACATCTTGCATGCATGTTCATGTTCGATATCATGTTTATGAGCCAAAAGTTGTTTTAAGAGTGAAAGGCGTTGTTCAGATCCATCATGGTATTGGAGAACATGCTGATCGTTATGAACATTTTGCTTCTTATCTTTTAAATCAGGGATTTGTTGTGGTTGTCAGCGATTTTGCAGGACATGGAAAATCATTAATTGATTTTGAACAGGGTTATTTTGGTAAAGAAAATGGACCAGAAAACTTGGTTAAAGATATGCATCATTTACAGCAAATCATGCGTCGCCGTTATCCAGACGTTCCTTATTTTATGTTAGGAAGTGATTTGGGATCTGTTTTGATTCGTAAATATGTAAGTGAATATGGTGATTTTATTGAAGGCATTATATTATTAGGAACCCAAACTGAAGTAGAACATCGATATCTTAAAAAGATTTATTTGCAGTTGCTTAAAATATGGAAAGGACCATTATATAAAGCTAATCATTATTTTCGTTCTTTTCATCAGCGTTATAATCAAAGAATTCATCAGTCTGAAAGTGATGTTGATTGGTTGACGAGTGATGATGAAGAAAAAAGAAAATTTTTAGCCGATCCAATGACTCATTTTTCATATACTGTTCAAGGTTATCGAGATATTATTCATACAATTAATGAAGTGAATGGTGAAGAATCTATTTGTAAAATTCCACAGTATCTTTCGATATATATTGGAGTTGGAGAATTAGATCCAATGTGTAAAAAAACACAAAAATTGGTTGATCAATATAAAAAAATAGGGATTAGAGATTTAACAGTTCATGTTTTTAAAGGAAAAAGACATGCCTTGTTATTTGAAAAAGGGAAACAAGAGATTTATCAAAATATATTAAATTGGTTAAATGAAAGAACATATTTGTAGTATACCCTTATTGTTGGTTGACAAATAACCACTATAAGGGTATAACTACATACGATAATACATATTATAGGGAGATTATGACTTGGCGAATAGGCTAAGTCTTTCATACTTTATATAAGTGTATAAAATTTGTAAAAAGGGGTATAAATATGGCAAATAAAGATATGGATAAATTAATTGCACATGCAAAAAATTCAGGATTTGTATATCAAGGTTCTGAAATTTATGATGGTTTGGCAAACACATGGGATTATGGTCCTTTAGGTGTTGAAATGAAAAACAATATCAAAAAATTATGGTGGAAACGATTCATTCAGGAATCGCCTTATAATGTTGGATTGGATTCTGCTATATTTATGAATCCACGTGTATGGGAAGCCAGTGGGCATGTTGGTGGATTTAGTGATCCTTTAATTGATTGTAAAAACTGTAAAACGAGACATCGTGCTGATAAGTTAATTGAAGCTTATGATCCAGATGTGCATAGTGATGGCTGGGAACCAGAAAAAATGATGAACTATATTAGAGAACATCATATTCAATGTCCTGACTGTGGCAGTGAAGATTTTACAGATATTCGTGAATTTGAATTGATGTTTAAGACGTATATGGGAGTTGTTAAAGATGCAAAAAATACAGTGTATTTACGTCCAGAAACAGCTCAGGGAATATTTGTTAATTTTAAAAATATACAAAGAACATCACGTAAAAAAGTACCATTTGGAATTGGTCAAATTGGGAAATCTTTTAGAAATGAGATTACACCAGGTAACTTTATTTTTAGAACAAGAGAATTTGAACAAATGGAATTGGAATTTTTCTGTAAACCAGATACAGATTTAGATTGGTTCCATTACTGGAAAGATGGATGTATGCAATTCTTACTTGATCTTGGATTGTCAAAAGAAAATTTAAGATTTAGAGATCATGAAAAAGAAGAGTTATCTTTCTATTCTAAAGCAACAAGTGATATTGAATATTTATATCCATTTGGATGGGGTGAATTATGGGGAATTGCTGATAGAACTGATTATGATTTATCAAGACATCAGGAGTTTTCTAAAAAGAATTTGGAATATTTAGATCCAGAAACAAATCAAAAGTATATTCCATATGTTATTGAACCATCTGTAGGAGCTGATCGTTTATTCTTATCTGTTTTAGCAGATGCTTATGATGAAGAACAGTTAGAAAATGACACACGTACAGTCATGCATTTACATCCTGCTGTTGCACCTGTGAAAGCAGCTATTCTACCATTAACAAAGAAACAAAGTGATAAAGCAATGGAAATTTATACACTTTTAGCTCAAGAATTTAATGTTGAATTCGATGTGGCAGGACAAATTGGAAAACGTTATCGTCGTCAAGATGCTATTGGAACACCTTATTGTATTACTGTTGATTTTGATACAGATGCAAATCAATCAGTGACACTAAGAGATCGTGATACAATGGAACAAATTCGTTTGCCAATTGATGAGTTAGTGGCTTATATTCAACAAAAAATTAAATTTTAGTGAAAGGAGAGGACATTTATGGCACGTCTATCACAAGAGAAAATCAATGAAATAAGACAGAGCGTTGATATTGTTGATGTGATTGGACAGTATCTTTCTTTAGAAAAAAAAGGAAGAAATTATATAGCTTTATGTCCTTTTCATGATGATAGTCGACCTTCTATGTCGGTATCACCTGATAAACAGATATTTATGTGTTTTGTATGTGGAACTGGTGGAAATGTTTTTAGTTTTTTACAAAAATATCTAAAGATATCATACATAGAAGCAGTTAAAAAAGTTGCTGAAATGGGTCGAGTGGATTTAAGTGAGTATCATTTAGATGTCGAAAAAAGACCGGAGAACCCGCAACATGTCGCACTTTATCAAATGCACCAGGAAGCACAGAAAATTTATAGTTATTATTTAAATACAAAACTTGGTTTAGAAGCCAAGACATATCTTATGAATCGTCATTTTACTGATGAATTGATCAAAGAATTTCAAATTGGTTATGCTCCCATTGATCCCGTTTTGCATACGGCTTTTTCAAAATTAGGATATCATGAAATTGATATGGCTAAATCTGGACTGGTGATTGAGTCACAAAGTCATTTTGACCGCTTTAATGATCGTATCATGTTTCCTTTATATAATCAGCAAGGACAAGTTGTTGGTTTTAGTGGACGTATTTATAAGCCGACGCAAAGTGATAGTAAGTATATGAACTCTCCAGAGTCAGAAATCTTTATTAAAGGACAAACATTATATCACTATCATCAATGTCGTGAAGCAGTGAAACAAGCTGGCTTTGTATATCTGTTAGAAGGCTTTATGGATGTGATTGCAATGTATAAGGCTGGAATTGAAAATACAGTTGCGATTATGGGAACGGCACTTACAAAAGGTCATATTCAAGCGTTGCGTCGTTTGACCAATACTGTTTATTTGTGTTTAGATGGAGATCAAGCTGGACAGGCTGCAATGAGTAAAGCAGCCTATGAATTAGAAGCGGCTGGCTTTAAGGTTAAGATTATTATTTTACCTGATGGTCATGATCCTGATGAAATTTATGAAGAACATGGTAAGACAGGTCTTGAGGAAGCACTTCGTAGGACGTTAAAGCCAATTGAATTTTTAATGGAGTTTGAATATCGAATGGTTGATCCTTTGAATTATGATGATCGAAAAAACTATTTAGAAAAAATGTGTTTTGAAATTACACAATTGAATGATGATATTGATCGTGATTATTATATGCACATTCTTTCGTCAAAATCAGGTTTTTCTTATGAGGTGATTTTACAGCATGTTGCTGGTATGAAGCCTAAACATCAGGAAGAATATATTCATCGTGAAGTGAAAAAAACAATTCAACTGGTAGATAAATATAAAAAAGCTGAACATGATCTGCTCTTTTATATGTTAAACAATAAAGCTGTTGCTTTAAAGTATGAGGCGAAAGCAGGTTTTATGTATAATGACCAATATCGTGTTTTGGCTTCTTATATTGTTGACTATTATCGTCATCATAATCATATTGAGGTGGCAGATTTAATTGATAGTATACAAAAAGAAGAATTGATACAAACTGTGTTAGAAATATCACAATCAGCATTGCCATTACCTTGTGAAGAACAAGCGATTGATGATTATATTCAGACAATTGCTAGCAATGCTAGAAAAATGAAAAAAGAACAACTATTAGAACAGTTTAATTATATTTTAGATCCGAGTCAGAAGGCTCAGATTTTAAGTGAGATAGTCAAATTAGAGAGTGAAAAGGAGTCTATATGAAAAAAGAAACAAAAAAGAAAGCAGCACCAGTCACATTTGAGGATTTAAAAAATCTTATAAAAGAAACTGCCGATGCCTTAGGGGGAACATTGTCGCAAGATGATTTAGATGCTTTTTTAACAAAGTATGATTTAGATGATGAATCAGCAGAAGAATTATTAGAATTTATTACTGATAGTCATATTATTATCGAAGATGGTTTAGATGCCTTAGAAATTGATGATGAAGAATTATTAAAAGGTGTTGTTACTGACTTAGATGATTTAGAAGGACTTGAATCATTAGAAGGTTTAGAAGATCTTGAAGGGTTAGATGATGAACTTGGTGGTGATGTTCCTGAATTAGATTTCGTTGGTGATTTTGATATGTTGACTGGTGATACAGCTAATATGTATACAGATCATCATGATGACGATGAAAATCAATTAGGAAGCAATGTTAAGATTAATGATCCTGTTAAAATGTATCTTAAAGAAATAGGACGTGTTGAACTATTAAGTCATGATGAAGAAATTGATTTAGCAAAACGTATTCTTGATGGGGATGAAGAAGCAAAGAAGAAATTGGCAGCAGCCAATTTACGTCTGGTTGTTTCTATTGCCAAAAGATATGTAGGACGTGGAATGTTATTTTTAGATTTAATTCAAGAAGGAAATATGGGGTTAATTAAAGCTGTTGAAAAGTTTGATTATACAAAAGGATTTAAATTTTCTACATATGCGACTTGGTGGATTAGACAGGCGATTACACGTGCGATTGCTGATCAGGCAAGAACAATTCGTATTCCAGTTCACATGGTTGAAACGATTAATAAGTTAACACGTGTTCAAAGACAATTGATACAAGAACTTGGAAGAGAACCATCTGCTGAAGAAATTTCTGAAAAAATGGATGGTATGACACCAGATAAAGTAAGAGAAATCCAAAAGATTTCATTAGAACCTGTTTCATTAGAAACACCAATTGGAGAAGAAGATGATTCTCATTTAGGTGATTTCATTGAAGATGAAGGCGCAATGTCACCAGATGATTATGCTGCTAATGAATTATTAAAAGATGAGTTAAATGAAGTTTTATTAGAATTAACAGACCGTGAAGAAAAAGTTTTGCGTTTACGTTTTGGATTAGATGATGGTCGTACAAGAACATTGGAAGAAGTCGGAAAAGAATTTAATGTGACACGTGAACGTATTCGTCAAATTGAAGCCAAGGCTTTAAGAAAATTAAAACATCCTTCACGTTCAAAACGTTTGAAAGATTTCTTAGATCGTTAATATGAAACTATCAAAAAGATTACAAGCCATTGCTGACTTGATTATCAAATATAAAAAAGGGGAAATTTTAGCTGATATTGGTACTGATCATGCATATTTACCATGTTATTTGGTGAAAGAAGGTATCATTGAAAAAGCCTATGCTTGTGATATTGCCAGTGGACCGATTAATGCATCCATTGAAACTATTCAATATTATGAATTAGAAAAACAAGTCATACCACTTTTAGGAAGTGGTATGACACCTATTATTGATAAATCAATTGATATGATTAGTATTTGTGGAATGGGTGGTAAGTTAACTGTTGATATTTTAAATGAGCATCAGGAATTTTTAAATGGACATCGTTTTATTTTACAGGCTAATATTGGAATAGAAGTATTACGTGAGTATCTTTATCAACAAAATATGAAAATTATTGATGAAGCCATTGTTAAAGATGCTCATCATATTTATGAAATTATTGTTTGTGAAAAAACATCAGATGATGTTACTTATGATGAACGTGATATTTATTTTGGACCTTGTTTAAGAAAACATAAAAACGGTTTGTTTTATGAAAAATGGCACAGACAATTAGCGATTCAAAAGAAAATCTTAACTTCTTTAGAAGAGAATCATCCTAAAAGTCTGGAAGTGAAACATATGATAGCATTGATAGAAGGTGAAATAGATGCTGGCTAAAGATATTATAACTATTATGGAAAAATATTATCCCTTATCAAAACAAGAAGAATGGGATAAATGTGGATTACAAATTGGTGATACTCATACAGATGTTCAAAAAGTCATGATATCACTCAATGCTGATATTCCTACTTTAGATGAGGCGATAGAAAAAGGATGCCAAATGTTAATTACTCATCATCCTTTTTTATTAGATCCAATCGTTAATATTGATAGAGATGATTTTATGGGTGAATTTATATTTAAAGCGATTGAAAATCATGTTGTGGTCTATAGTTCGCATACTGCTTTAGATAATGTGTCTATGAATAGATGGTTAATTGAGGCATTGGGTGTCCATGATTTACAGGTCGCTGATCAATCAGGGATTAGTCAGATGGCAACGCTTAATAAAGCGATGCCTATGGATGAGTTTATTGATCATGTTGAGCAAACTTATCATTTGGAACATTTTAAATATGCTGGTCAAGTTGATACTGTTAGAAAAATAGCAGTATGTGGTGGAAGTGGTGCAGGATTTATGGATGAAATTTATGGCAAAGTTGATGCTTATTTGACTGGTGATACGAAATATCATCAAGCCAAAGCTGCTATAGATCATCATCTATTATTAATTGATATTAATCATCATGCAGAAAATATAATGATTGAAAAATTAAAAGAATTGTTAGAAAAGGAGTTAGATGTAGAAATCATTGCTGGAAGTTCACCTGATTACTACATGTATCGATAATATGATTTTAACGACAATGTGTTATTTAAAAAGACAGCATCAAACACTCATGTTGCATCGTACAAAAAAAGCTAATGATATCAATAGTGGTAAATGGATCGGTGTTGGTGGAAAGTTTGAAGCTGGAGAAAGTGCTGAAGAGTGTATGAAAAGGGAGATTTATGAAGAGACAGGTTTCATTGCACATGATTTAAAATTACATGGTTTTGTAATGTTTCCACAACTTTATCATGGTGAAGATGAGGGTATGTTTGTTTATACTTGTGATGATTTTAGTGGTCAGATGCATGAATGTGATGAAGGTGTTTTACAGTGGATTGATGATGAGGCTATTGCGTCTTTACCAATGTGGGAAGGCGATTATCATTTTTTTGACTGGATTAAGGATGGTCGTTTCCATAGTGCTAAAATATTTTATCAGGATGATCATGTTGTTGAATATCAGGATTGTGCATATTAGGATTTATCTTCGGATAAATCCTTTTTGTTAAAGAAATTGGCGTGATTGCCAAAAGATTTTGGTAGATAAAAGATATGTTTTCCTTTATACTAAAAATACAAAGGAGTGAATTTTCATGATTGGTGATAACTTAATTAAATTACGTAAAAAACAAGGCATGAGTCAATCGGAAGTTGCTGATTTATTAAAAGTCAGTCGACAAACGATTTCTAATTGGGAATTAAATCAGGGAGCCCCTACAATTGATAAAGCAAAAGAACTTGCTCAATTGTATGATGTGAGCTTAGATGATTTGGTAGGGCATAATGTTGAGATTATTAGTTCAAAAGAAAAACAAAGTTCAGAGATTTTAAAAAGATTAATTGGAAAGATTTGTAAGATAGATTGTAAAGAAAAATCACTTTATTTGGATTCGCCAACAAAAGAACAGTTTGTTATTTTGGATGTGAACAATCAATGGATAAAAGTGAAGTATTTTAGACGAACAGGGATCAGATTGAAAAAAGAGGAAGTTATTAAATTAATAGATTTAGATGATATTAATGGCTTTGAAGTGGTAGGTGAGAGTGATGAGTGATTTTTGGTTAGTGTTTATAGTTGGATTGTTAGTTTATCTCGTCTATGATCGGGAAAAAGAAAAAAGAACATCAGAAAAGAAAACCTTTGTGACTGACTCATTGCAAGATATGATTCATAAATATTGTGAAATTTCTTTAAAAGAATGGTTAGTTTATATTGATGGAGATTATATTCTATCTGGAGTTATTACTGATGTTGATGATGAATGGTTGGTTATCGAAACAGTCAAGAAAGATAAAAAAAGAACAAGAATCATTCGTAAAACACTGATTACTGGAGTTAAAGAAATTAAACAAAAATAATAGGGTTTGTCTATTGGGCAACCCTTTTCAATTTTAACCATTGAAAAGTGGAGTGTAATATATTTTTTTAAAAGATTGCATTAATAGTATGATGAATAAATATCTAAAAGCATTAAAAATAATTTCCTTTCTTGTATAATTATGAGTTATAATTGAACTATGGAGGGGATTTCATGGATATTGTAAAGCAAAATAAAAAGTGGCTGATTATAGCATTGATAGGAGTCATATTCATTGGTGCTATTATTTTCTGGTTCTTCTTACGTCCTGACGATAAAGAAGATCCGACAATAGATACAACTCTAGTTGGTGATGCAGCCATTGATCCAGAAAATATGGATGAGATGGAAGAAGGAACGGCTATTAATGCTAATCAATTAAATAATGTTCAAGGAAAAAGTAATGGAATTGATGTTTCTAAGTGGCAAGGGAAGATTGATTGGAATCAAGTTAAGAAGGATCAAATTGATTTTGCCTTTATAAGAATTGGTTATCGTGGTGAAAATGGTGTCATATATAAGGATGATAATGCGGATTATAATATTCAGCAAGCTAGCAAAGCAGGAATATTGGTAGGTGTTTATTTTTATTCAACTGCACTCAATGAAAAGGAGGCTATTGAAGAGGCAAAATGGACATTGCAGAGTATTAAAAGTTACAGTATATCATATCCCGTTGTTTATGATTGTGAAGGCTATAAACATTCATCAAGTCGTACATATCAATTGAATACAAATGAACGTACACAAAATGCAAAAGCTTTTTTAGATACAATTGCTAAAGAAAAGTATGAAACAATGTTTTATACATCATTAAGTGATATGGAATCACATTGGAATATGGATCAAATACAAGACAAACACAAAATTTGGATTGCCCAATATTCTTCATCAATTTATCCGCAGAAACAAAAACCAGATTATAATGGTCAATGCCATGCATGGCAATATACAAATAAAGGACAAGTGAAAGGTATTGAAGGTAATGTAGATATGGTTGTTTGTTATTTTAAAAATAACAAGGCATCACCTAAGGATACTCATGCAACATTACCTAAAACATCTGTTCCTTTAACAGAGGAAGATAAAATTTATTCATCAGTTAATGAGCAGGTTACAGCGAAAGATGAAACCAATTTAAGAGCATTAGCGACAACAAAAAGTGATATTGTGACAACTCTTAAAAATGGTGAAAAATTAACCCGTATTGGAATCGGAACAAATGGCTGGTCAAAACTGCGTTATAAAAATAAAACAGTTTATGCTATTACAAGTTATCTCACAACAGATTTATCAGTTAAAGAAAAAGAAACTGAAGATATTGTTTCTGGTCAAAAATTTTCACCTCAAAAAGATAAAGTCACTGCAAAAGATGAAGTTAATTTACGTTCATTGCCAACAACCTCAGGAGATATTGTTGGTACATTAAAGAGTGGGACATTTCTTGAACGTACTGCCGTCAGTGAACAAGGCTGGTCACGATTAACTTATAAGGGGAAGAGTGTTTATGCAATTAGTAGTTATTTAAGTCAGAAGGTTATTGATAAACCGGCAACAACAGAGCCTACGCAAACGGATGGCTTTGTCGCAGTTGATGAAAAAGTCACAGCAAAATCTGAAACCAATTTACGTGATCAACCTGTAATAGAAGGAAGTCAGGTGATTTATACACTTAAAAATGGTGAATATGTGAGACGAGTTGGTATTCATAACAATGGCTGGTCAAAAATAGAATATAATGGTCAAATTGTTTATGCTATATCTTCTTATTTAGAGAATTAATAAGATTATCAGAATTATGATAATCTTTTTTGTGTTTTTTTTGTTATTTTTATGTGATACGATTGTTATAAGAATAGGAGAGGATCAAATATGAAGAAAGATGAACTAGAAATTGCATATCGTAAGTACTATCGTTCTTTATTCTTATTTGCATTTTCTCTTACCCAAAATCGTGAAGATGCTGAGGATTTGGTAGAAAATGCTTTTGTCAAAGCAATTTTCAGCTTTCAAGAAGGTAACTTCCACGCATGGATGTATGTAGTTTTAAAAAATGAATTTTATAATGAATATAAAAAACGGCGAAGATTGGTTGATGAGGGAAAAATCAAACTTCATTCATTACCAAGTTCTTTAGATATCTTAAAAGATTATATTCATGATGATGAATTAAGATGGATATATGAACAAATCTACCACCTCAAACAGCGTGAAAGAGATATCATGTTATTGTCTTTACAAGATGAGTTAGATGATCAAACGATTGCTAATCTATTGAATTTAAGTGTTGAAAATGTCAGGATGATTCGTTATCGTGTGAAAAAGAAATTAAAAGCATTATGTCAAAAGGAGGGCTATTTATGAATGAAAAAGATTTTGATGATCTATTTCAACAAAATGATGAATTAGAAGAAATCAATGGAAAAAAAATTCAACAAGGTATTCGTAAGAATATTTATAAAAGAATTGTGATTTCTTTGATTGTGATTGCATTATTAGTAGCAGGTATGTATAAAGGGACATCTTATCTTTTGGATGTAATCTACTATAATCCTTTTCATGAGGAGAAATTGGTTGATGATAATGACAATTTTTCTAATGATGATGCAACGTTTCATATTGTTTTTCAGGCCTATTGTGAAATGTTTTTTCCAGGTAAAAATTATTTGATGGTAGAAAATATGAAATCATTAGGTTTTGGGAATTATGAAACTAGAATAAAAATTCATGATTTATTTGATCGATTATATATTGATGGTTTTAGTAATATGACTTTACAAATTCAACAATCGCATATGCACATGGAGACTAATGAAAATCATCTTTTTTCACTCATAATAGATGAATTTGCAAATCGAAAATCTTCAGTGTTTGATAATTCATCATATCAAATAACAAAAAATACTCTTAAAGAAATTGAAGATTTACCTGATTCTTCAAGACTCAATGTATCTTTCTCTTTCCCTAGAAATTATAATTTGAAAGAAACATTTGATTTGATCAATAAATATCCTGATATGACTGCATTATGGTTAGCAACTGATAGTTTTTTACGTGATTCATCAATTGCTGATGGTATGACTCTTTGGAAATCAACAATGTATGATTTATCTCCAGAAGCCAAAAAAAAATATCCTTATCTCTATATTGATAACAATACTCAACTCGATGATAAAACATTTCCACAGTATTATTTATCAAATCTCAAATTATTGTTAGATCATCCTAAGGAAGTCAATATGATTGCTGAAATAATGAATAGCACTGCAACAATTGAAAGTATTCAAAAAATTTATGATTATGTACAAAAAGGATTTCAAGTTGTTGGATTAAAAGTCAATATCTATAAAAAAGATTTATTAAAAATAATTGAGTTAGAAAATATTGATTATATGGTAATACATGATGTAAAGCTAAGTATATTACAAAAATAAAAAGAAGCTGCTGCTTCTTTTTAGATAAGTCCATGTTTTTTCATAGAATGATAAATGCCATCCTTTGCAATATCATCAGTCACTTCATCAGCGATAGCTTTGAGTTCATCTTTAGCATTTCCAACAGCAATTCCATATTGGCAATACTCTAACATATCAGCATCATTTAAACCATCACCATAAGCATAAGTATTTTCCTGAGGAATACCTAGATGTGTAATCAATTCATGGATAGCTGATGCTTTATTAACACCTGGAACAGATAATTCACCACTATTATCTCCAAAAATAGGAACAGTACAGTGAATGACCTGAAATTCGTTTTCAAATTCTTTTTTGATAGTATCAAAAAGAATGCCTTCTTTTTCTAAAAAACAGATCTTATTGACATCATCACGATGTAAATCACATCCCTCAATCAGTGATGGAATAAAATGACTTGGTTCTTCTTGCTTTTTCTGACGTGCAGCAGGATCGTTTTCTAAATCACCATACATAATCATTTCTAGCCTTTTGACTAGCTGTGAACTTGCATAAAGTCCACCATTACTTTCAATATAATAATCAAATCCATGTTTTTCAAAATAGTCAACAACATGATTGATAGCCTCACGAGAAACTTGTTTATGATATAACATTTCATTACCAATTTCAACAAATCCGCCGCCAGCACCAATCATTCCATCAAAACCAACCTCTAATATATGTGAATAAATTTCTGCTTTACTTCTGCCAGTACATAAAAAACAAAGATGACCATTTTTCCTTGCTTCCTGAACTGCTTTGATTGTTGATTCTGGAATATATTCTCTTGCAGGTCTGACATCTACAAGAGTTCCATCGACATCAAAAAAAATAATTTTTCTTTCCATAAATACCTCCGCTATTCCATTATATCGAAATATATATAAATCCAAAATAATTTTCATATTTTGGATTTATTCTTTTCTTTTTAAAGAATAGGAGTACAATATGCCTAGGTAAGGGGAAATGATTATGGGAAAAAGTGAATCAAATGATTTAATACATGGAAGTATTGCAAAATCAATCTTTTGGTTTTCAATACCTCTTTTGGTTGGGAATTTATTTCAACAATTATATAATACTGTTGATGCTTATGTTGTTGGTAATTATGTCGGCAAAGAAGCTTTGGCAGCGGTTGGCGCATCTTCACCAATTATCAATATGTTAATTGGTTTTTTCATGGGATTAGCCACTGGGGCAGGGGTTATTATTGCTCAATATTATGGTGCAGAAGATCATGGTCGTTTAAAAAAGGCTGTTCATAGTTCGGCTGCTTTAACATTGGTTATGTCTTTTTTATTAACAATTGTTGGATTAATAGGAACAAATCCGATGTTACATGCGGTAGGGATACCAGCAGATGTCTTTGGCGAATCATCGACTTATTTATTGATTTATTTTGCTGGTATTACATTTAACTTAGTCTATAACATGGGTTCTGGTATTTTAAGGGCTATTGGAGATTCAAAACGCCCACTTTATTTTTTAGTACTTGCTTGTGTTATCAATATTATTTTGGATTTTTTATTTGTTAAATATTTTCATTGGGGCGTAGCAGGGGCTGGATATGCAACATTAATTGCCCAGGCAATAGCGGCTGCATTAGTTGTTTATGTTTTGGTGAAAGCAGACGGGGCTCACCAACTGATTATCAAACAGATTGGATTTGATTTTCCAATTCTTAAAAAAATTATAATGATTGGATTACCTACAGGTATTCAACAAAGTATTGTATCGTTATCTAATGTAATTGTTCAATCTTATGTCAATGCTTTTGGTTCCAATGTTGTTGCAGGATACTCAGCATCGATTCGTATTGATGGTTTTGTCAATTTACCATTACAAAGTTTTAATATGGCTATTACAACCTTTGTGGGACAAAACATTGGTGCAAAACAATATGATCGTGTGAAGAAGGGAAGCCGTGCAGCTTTATGGATGTCGGCAGTTGTTATTGGGGTAATGGCTGTATCATTATTCTTCTTTGGAGAAGAGTTTATTGCTATATTTAATAGTGAACCAGCTGTTATTACAGCTGGAAGAACAATGCAGTTAGCATTTGTACCATTTTATATTGTATTACCTATTGTCCAAATTTATAATGGTGTTTTAAGGGGTGCAGGAAAATCATCTGTTCCAATGTATATTATGGTTTTTAATTTTGTTATTTTAAGACAAATCTATCTCTTCTTTGTCACACAGATAACGAGTGAGGTTTTCTATGTTTTCATGGGATGGCCAGTGACATGGATAACATGTGCAATCATGTTTGTGATTTATTATCATAAAGTGAAATGGTTACCTGATATATCATAAAACGTAAAAAAAGAATAGAAAAATTTCTATCCTAATATTTTGTCTTTATCTATTGTCGGTTTTTGATAGGTTTGGGGTAATGTTTCATCAAACTGTTTTAAAAATTCAATGACTTGATTGGTTAAATAAGTAGGCGTTGAAGCACCTGACGATACGGCTGCACATTGTTTTCCTTTAAGACAGTTTAAATCTAAATCTTGTAGGCTTTCAATCATATAGACATCTTTTTTAAAACTTGCAATAGAAGCAAGTTTTTTTGTGTTATTGGAATGAGGATCACCAATAATAAAAACAATATCTACATCTTCATCAATGTTTTGAATGGCTTCTTGACGAACTTTTGTGGCTGTACATGTTTCTTTTGCAATCTCAACATAAGGGAGTGTTTTTTTAGCATATTCACATAAATCATAAACATCATATAAGGACATTGTTGTTTGATTTGTGATGACATAATGTTGCCTGTTATCCATTTGGTCAATATCACTTTGACTAGAAATTAAATGGATATGCTCAGGATCAATTGAAATAGCACCTTCTGCTTCAGGATGTCCACTTTTACCAATATAGAGTATTTCATAACCATCTTGTCTTTTGGTCTGAATAAGTTGATGTGTTTTAATAACATCAGGACATGACGCATCAATGATATGAAGCCCTTTTTCTTTTGCTTTTTGAAAAACATTTTCACCAGCACCATGAGCTGTAATAATCACTGTACCATCATCAATTTCATCTAAAAGTTCTAATCTTGTTTTTCCTTTATGATCAATCGTGTGGACACCTAACTCTTCAAGAGCATTCACAATATATTGATTATGAACAATCATACCTAATATATAAACTGGCCCATTTTCTTGTGCGGCTTTTTTCGCAATTTCGATTGCTCTGACAACACCTTTACAATAACCTCTAGGAACAATTGCTTTGACTTCCATTATCTTCACCTCGTTACTTATTATAACACATAAGTGAGGATTGTTATTAAGAAAAAAATGGTATATAATCAAAAACATAGAAAAGGATGATGATGTCATGTATATTCAAGAAGTCACAAAAGCATTAAATATCACCAAAAAAGCTATCCATGTTTATGAAGAAAAAGGTTTGATTCATCCACAAAAAGATTCAAAAGGATATCGTGTCTATTCTCAAGAAGAACAGCAAATGCTTTTAAAAATCAAACAATTAAGAACTCTGAATTTTAGTATTCAAGAAGTCAAAGCCATCTTAATTGATAAAGATTATCATTATTTTGATTTCAAGAAAGAAGAATATCAAAAACAAATTTATGAATTAGATACTTCAATTCAATTTATTGATGATGTGAAAGATTGTATTATTCATGACAAAGATATGATTAATTTATCTCAAGATTTAGAAAGAATAATGGCTTTAAAAAAAGTAACACCTGTTAAAAATTTATCTATTGATTTTGATAAAGTGATTATGTGTTTATTTTGTGGAGGATTTTTTTTCGCTTTAAAAGCTGAAAACAATATTATATTTGAAGGAATTGCAACAGTATTATTTATTTTAATATTGGTTCTTTATTATTCATCTACAGTAAGATTATGGATTTTTAAATTTATTGAAAAGATGAAAAAAATCTCATAATTATTTTAACAATCATCTTTAGGTGTTTTGTCAAATTTAACTCATTTTTCTTTTTGAGTTATCTTATAGCATTATCAACACTTGATTTTTACTATTAACAATAAAATAAATGATGAAAAGATAAGAGGAAATGAAAAAAATTGTTGACAATCCCTAAGGGACTACCTCTAAGATGGCATTAAAGGGGGAAATAATAATGGTTATTTTTATATTTGTTATTATTGTTGTTGGTTTTATGTTAGCGGTTATTTGTGCACGTTATGTTCATAAATGGATTGTTGTAAGAAGATTAACACGTCTTTTTGGTTATCCTATTAATGATGATTCATTTCATTATCTTAATAAGGAGTACTATCATCAATTATCTCAAAAAGAGATTACATCGACAATTGTGGATGATTTTGAATTAGATCGTGTTTTTAATTTGATGAATAGAACTTATAGTGATGTTGGAAGAGAATATATGTATGCTCAGCTTTTTTCTTCGCAGCATCAACATGTTCTTTTAGAATCTATTATTTCAAACTTACAAGATCCAAAAAAATTTAAAAAAACATTATATGAACTTTATCGTTTAAGTCAAACTTATAGTGAATCATTAGAATTATTTGAACACTTACAATTTTTATCTCGTTTTGATTTTTTCATTGTTATTGTGTCATCACTATGCCCTTTGCTTTTTTTAGGGGCTGGTTTGATATATAGTGTCCAAGTTTTTCAATATGTTATTTTATGGATTTCTTTACAAGGTATGCTTTATGCACATTATACTAAGAAAACCAACCATGCACTCACGCAGGCATCAAGTTATTGTTATTTGGCATCTACTTTAAATAAGTTAAATAGATTGTCTATCTATCCACAGGCAGAAACAGAAAAAATTAAACGAATGACACATACAGCATTACGTTATACATGGATTAATAAGATTGATGATTTTGTTTCTGATATTGATGTGTTTTATATTATGGAACTGATAAAGGGAATCTTTTCTTTACCTATATATCAATGTTATTTTTTGAAAAAACATAGTGATGAATTGATTGATGATTTTTTAAAAATGTATGAATATGTAGGGATTGTTGACATGGCAATTGCAATTATGTCTATACGTCAAAGTTATGCAACTTGTATCCCTGAAATAAGAGTAGAAGAGGGAATATGCTTTCAGGAATGTTATCATCCTTTATTAGAAGAGCCAGTAAAGAATTCTTTTTCAACGCACTGTTCATGTCTGATTACAGGATCAAATGCATCTGGGAAATCAACTTTCTTAAAGACAATTGGAGTGAATATAATGATGGCAAAAGCCTATCATACATGTTTTGCTGATGAATTTTTCGTATTATCCCTACTATTTGTGTAGTTCGATTCATATGAAAGATGATATCGAATCAGGTGATAGTTATTATGTGAAGGAAATCAAAACATTAAAAACAATTTTAGATCATGTTAAGCAACAAAAATGTATTGTTTTTATTGATGAAATACTAAGAGGAACAAATGAAAAAGAAAGGGTAATGATTGCTAAAGCTATTTTACAGTTTCTATTTTCATCAGATTCATTGATTTTTGTGACAACCCATGATTTATCGATTGTTCAATCGTTTGATGATATTGATAAATATTGTTTTAATGATTATATTCACCATAATGAACTTTGTAGTGATTATAAAATTAAGCATGGTGTTTGTACAGTAGGTAATGCTATTGCATTATTGGAGGTCTATGGTTTTGATCAGGATGTTATTAGTGAATTAAAAAAGCCTATCTAGGCTTTTTCTTGTGGCATCATATTTTCAAAAACTGGAGTTGATTCATTAACACTATTATCAATTTCTTGATCGATATCATCAAAGTCAAATTGTTTTACTGCTTTTACAACTCTAAATGCTGTTTTTGCATTGTGTAAAACAGGTCTTAATTGATTAACAATGGGAATGATTTGATTCATTGTATAAAGTGTTTTTTGAGCTGTTCGGATAGTAGATGACATTGACATTTGATTCATAGAGTATTTCATTGATTGTAGGAGTGATGGTTTTTGAGGCATCATTGACATAGGATACATTGGCTGTTGAGAATAAAAGGGATAAGAATAAGGATCATTAGGAAATTGTGGATACATTATAACACCTCCTATTTTAATATATGTGATAATTATGAAAATGTTTATTGAAATGATTAATGAATAGATAATTGTCAATCATGAGAGTAATGATTTTATCTTAAATATGAAAAAAGTCACTATTCAAGCAAAGTATTTTGCAATTGTTCATGATTTATAGTATAATCATAAGGCTTGAAAGGAGGCGTTATTATGAAATTATTTGAACAATATCAATTTCATTCTTATGTTAAAAAAACATTAGAAGATTTAAAGTTTGAAATGCCTACAAAAATACAAAAAGAGATTATTCCACTCGTTTATAAACATCGAGATGTGATAGGTATCTCACAGACAGGAACAGGAAAAACACATGCTTTTTTAATTCCAATTATGGATATGATAGATGTAGAAGCTGATCATGTCCAAGCTGTTATTACAGCACCAACACGTGAATTAGCATCACAAATCTATGAACATGCAAAATTATTTGTTAAAAATAATGCAGACATTCGTGTTTCTTTAATTATTGGGGGTAGTGATAAACAAAAAGCAATTGATAAACTATCAGTACAACCTCATATTGTGATTGGAACACCTGGACGAATTAAAGACTTATCATTAGATGAACAGGCATTGCAAATTACAACTGCTGATATCTTTGTGATTGATGAGGCAGATATGACATTAGAATTTGGTTATTTAGAAGATATAGATGCAGTTTTAGGGAAAATGAAAGAACATTTACAAATGATGGTCTTTTCAGCAACTATCCCTCAGATGTTAAGACCATTTTTACAAAAGTATATGGAAAATCCGAAGTTAGTTGAAATTGATGAGAATCTATCAACTTCTCGTAATGTTTCTCATTATTTAGTTCCAACAAAACACCGTAATCGTTATCAAGTATTAAAAGATATTATGGGGATTATCGATCCATATATTTGTCTGATTTTCTGTAATAGACGTACAGAAGTGGAAGAGATTTCTCGTCAACTAAGAGAAGATGGTTATAAAGTTGGAGAAATTCATGGAAATCTTGAACCTAGAGAAAGACGTCAGATGATGCGTCGTATTAAGAACATGGAGTATCAATATATTGTTGCTACTGATATTGCAGCAAGGGGTATTGATATTGATGGAGCGAGTCATATTATTAATATGGAATTTCCATCAGAATTAGATTTTTATATTCATCGTAGTGGACGTTGTGGACGTGGTAAATATACAGGTGAATGTTACAGTATGTATGATACAACAAATCAAAATATTGTTCAGGCACTAGAGAAAAAAGGTATTCATTTTGAGATGAAAGAATTAAGAGGAAATCAGTTTGTTGATTCTAAAGAACGTGAAAAACGTAAATCAAGAGTCAAACATCAAACTGATTTAGAAAAAAAGATTAATTCAATTGTTCGAAAACCAAGCAAAGTGAAACCGGGATATAAGAAAAAAAGAAAAAGAGTTATTGAAAAAATGGTAAAACAAGAAAAACGTTCAATGATTAAACAAGATATTAAACGTCAAAAGAAAGAACGTGCAAAACAGGCACAGCGAGAAAAACGTGAAAGAGAGGCTCAAGATTAATGTTAAAAATTGGTAGTCATGTATCGATGAGTGGGAAAGAAATGATGCTTGGTTCAGTTAAAGAAGCATTATCATATCATTCAACAACTTTTATGTTTTATACAGGGGCACCACAAAATACAGCAAGAAAACCGATAGATCAATTACATATTGAAGAAGCAAAAGCATTGATGGCTGAAAATAATATTCATATTGATGATGTTGTTGTGCATGCTCCCTATATTATTAATTTAGCAAATACTATTAAACCTGAAACATTTGAATTAGCAGTAAGTTTTTTAAAACAAGAAATCCAAAGATGCGAAGCGATTGGGATAACACGTCTTGTTTTGCATCCAGGAGCCCATGTTAAAGCAGGAGATGAAGCAGGATTACAACAAATTGTGAAAGGCTTAAATGAAGTCTTAACACCTCATCAAAGTGTTCATATAGCATTAGAAACAATGGCTGGTAAAGGCAGTGAACTAGGTAGGGATTTTGATCAAATTCAATATATCATTGATCATGTTGAATTGAATCATCTGCTTGGTGTTTGTTTAGATACTTGTCATCTTCATGATGCTGGATATGATTTAACAAAATTTGATGAAATTTTAGATGAGTTTGATGAAAAAATTGGATTGGATCGTTTGTTAGTTGTCCATGTGAATGATTCTAAAAATGTGAGAGGTGCTCATAAGGATAGACATGAGAATATTGGTTATGGTCATATTGGTTTTACAACTTTAAATAGAATCGTTCATCATCCCAAATTAAAAGATGTTCCTAAAATTTTAGAAACACCTTATATTGGTGATCATGCACCATATAAAGAAGAAATTGAAATGTTTGTTGATCAAACTTTCAATAGTGGTTTAAAATAATTATTTAATAAAACAACAATCTTTTGACAAGTGAAATCACTTGTCATTTTTTTTATATAGTTTTCTATAATAAACTGATATTGGTCATGAACCAATGCAAATTGATTATTTTTAATAATAGATAACACCATTTCCTGTGTTTCATCATCTAGTTCAATATCAAATTCTTGTAATAGAATTTTAAAATCATCAAGTTTTAATTTTGATATATATTCATTGTTTTGATCGCGCATTATCTTTCCTCCTTACCTATAGAGTATGATAGAGAGTCATAAATAATGACTGAAAAGAAATAAATTTATAAAAATGATATTTGACAACTGTACTTATATAGTATATACTGTACTTGTACAACAAGTACAGATGGAGGTGCGCCCATGGAGATAATCTTGAGTAATAGTTCTCCAAAACCTATTTATGAGCAAATTACTTCACAGATTAAAGCGATGATTATGGATGGAACTTTAAAACCTGGTGATGCTTTACCATCAATGCGAGCACTTGCTAAATCATTGCATATTAGTGTGATTACCTCACAACATGCATATGAAGATCTTGTAAGAGAAGGATTTATTGAAACAGTTGCCGGTAAAGGGACATTTGTATCTCATCAAAATATGGATTTTATTAAAGAAGAACAGTTACGAATCATTGAAGAAAAAATTGAGGAAGTTGTTGAACAGGCAAAAATGAATAGTATTGAATTATCTCAGTTAATTGATATTATGACAATGTTCTATAAGGGAGAATAGTATGGATGCGATTTTAGAGTTAAAAAATGTAAATAAAGCGTTTGATGATTTTCAGTTAAGAAATGTTTCATTATCTTTACCAAAAGGATCTATTGTTGGTTTAATAGGTGAAAATGGGGCTGGAAAATCAACAATTATTAATATTATTGAAGGGTTATTAAAAGAAGATAGTGGAGAAATCTATGTTTTTCATCAAAATATGAGAGAACATGAAAAAGAATTAAAGCAGGATATTGGAATTATCTATGATACTTGTCATTATAATGAAAAATTCAAGGTCAAAGATGTAGGAAAGATGATGGGTCTTGTTTATCAAAATTGGGATCAGGATAAATATTTAGAATATATTGAAAGATTTCAATTACCAAAACAGAAAACCTTAGATAAGTTTTCTAAAGGTATGAAAATGAAACTATGTTTTGCTGCAGAGTTAGCACATCAGCCTAAGTTGCTTATTTTAGATGAAGCAACAAGTGGATTGGATCCAATAGTTAGAGACGAAATACTTGAGATATTACAGGAATTTATTATGGATGAAGAACATGGTGTATTGATTTCATCACATATCACAAGTGATTTAGATAAAATTGCTGATTATATTACTTTTATTCATAATGGTGAGATATTATTAACCAAAACATATGATGAAATTCATAATGATTATGGTATTATCAGATGTGGTCAAAAGATATTTGAAGCTTTGCCAAAAGATGAAATTTTGGCTTATAAAAAAGAAGAATTTGAATATAAGGTATTAGTTGCCAATCGACAGGATTTTGAAAAAGTTTATCAGGATGTTGTGATAGATAAAGCAACGATTGAGGATATTATGCTGTTATATGTAAGAGGGGTTAAACTATGAAAGCATTAATTTATAAAGATATGTTTATATTAAAACAAAAGGGACAGATATTTTCATTACTATCTAATGTTATTATGTCAATTGTGATTGGTCTTATATTTAAAAATCTCTATGGATTGGCTTTGATTGTTGTTTTGTCTATACCAGTTGGAGGAAGTGCATTTATCCAAGTTGTCATGGAGAAGGAAGAAAAAACAAATTTTGATAAAAGAATTATTTCTTTACCTGTTACAAAAAAAGAAATTGTTTTGGCAAGATTTATAACTTCTTTTATCAATCTTATGTTAAATATGTTTATTGCACTTATTTATACATTGATACATGTTTATTTTAATATTGTCAGTCTTGATGTTGCTTTGCTCCTATGGGTGATAGGTGTGTTAATTGGAATTTTCTTAATTGCTTTAAATTCCATTGGCTATCATTTATTAGGTGCTAAGAAAGGAACATTTGTCTATCTTGCAATTGCTGGTCTTTCTATTATTGTCTACTTATCTATCTTTCTGGGATTTGATGTAGAACAGTTTTTAAATCTTGGATCAACAATATTGTTAATGATTGGTTGTGTGTTTACATTCTTATGCTTATTCATAAGTTATTTTGTATCGCTTAAAATCTTTGAAAGAAAATATTCGTAATGAAAAAATGACAAGGACTAATCCCTTGTCATTTTTATAATTTCTTCTTTCAAGACTTTAACCATGTCTTCTTGTTTTACTTTTCTTACTATTTCACCTTTTTTTATTAACAAGCCTTCTTTAACACCTCCAGCAATACCAATATCAGCATGTTTTGCTTCACCAGGACCATTAACAGCACACCCCATAATAGCAACTGTAATATCAGCATGAATGGTATTTAAGAAGTCTTCTATTTCACTAGCAATAGGAATTAAATCATATTGTATTCTTCCACAAGTTGGACATGAAACTAAAGTTGGCACATGATCGATGAGTTCCAGTTCTTTTAATAAAGTTTTTGCTACTTTGATTTCTTCAACGGGATCAGCACTTAATGAAACACGGATCGTATTACCAATTCCCTGATATAATAAAGTGCCAATACCTAAACTTGATTTGATTGTTCCACCTAGTTTTGTCCCTGCTTCAGTCACACCAATATGTAAAGGACAGTCAAAAGTTTGACTTGCTAGAGTATAAGCTTCAATAGTTAATAGTGTATTGGATGATTTTAATGAGATGGCATAATCATGAAAATCGAGAGACTCTAAAATATCTATATGTTTTTGAGCACTTTCAATCATTCCTTGGGCAGTAGGTTTTCCATATTTTTCTAAAATATCTTTTTCCAAAGAACCACCATTAACACCAATACGAATAGGAATATGTTTTTGTTTGCAAGCTTCAACAACCGCTTTGACTTTATCAATCGAACCAATATTGCCTGGATTAATTCTAATTTTATCAATACCATTTTCAATTGCTGTTAATGCTAATTGATAATCAAAATGAATATCCGCAATTAAAGGAATATGAATGGCTTTCTTAATTTGAGAAATTGCTTTTGCATCTTCAGCATTTAAGACTGCAACTCTCACCATTTCACAGCCAGATTGTTCTAATTGTAAAATTTGCTTAACAGTCGCTTCCACATCTTTGGTTTTGGTATTACACATTGATTGGATAATTACATGATCATTTCCACCTAGTGTTAAGTTCCCGACTTGAAAAGAACGTGTTTGATTTCTTAACATAATATAACCTCATTTCTGTCTTTATTATACTTGAAAAAAAAGTGAATGTATAGTGAAATACCACGACAATCCAGAAACATATGTTATAATAAAAGTATCAAGGAGAGTGATAATTATGATGAGAGAAAAATCCATGAGATCGGCGCTTCTATTTTTGATAATTGGTTTTGCATTATCCTCTTTAACGATTAATATTGGCTTTATTGGGGAAATACAGGGATATCTGTCAGTATGGTGTTATTTATTAGGATTGTATTTATTAAGGAAAGAGGATCATTATTTTCGTATTTGTTTTTTTATTCAAATTTATTTGGTTCTAACATTTTTATTTTCTAAAGTATTATTGTATAGTACGCCTATTGAAGAAGTTGTGACATTAACGTGGATAAACTTTGCTGTAAAATCTATCCAGGATTTGTTGATTATTTATGCTTGTCATCAGTACTTTCAGGCTATGAACTGGCCGTTAACAGTCTTATTGAAATCACTTTTAATTATGATGGTCATCTTTTTTAATGGCGTAGAAAGTAGTTTTGTGGTTATTATTGCTTTCATTGCTGGTGCTGGTGTTATTGTTTATCAATTGATAAATTGTTTAAAGGAAGCTGAAAATCATAAAATTCAAGGATCATTACAAAAAATTCCAATATTTAAAATGTTAACAATCTTTTTTGTGAGTGGATTGATTATAGGTATCATAACACTCTATGTTTGGCCTTATACAACTTATAATTATACAGGTGAAGTAGAGCCATTACAAATCGATATGCCAATGCGTGATTCAATAGTACTATCAAATGGTTGTCAGGGTAATATTTATGAGTATGATGAAACCACAGACTTATATGTTATTCATTATCAGGGAAAACTTTCCCAGAAATGTGCTTTTGTAGATGTGACATTACCTACTGATGTTTTTGGACGTTTAGAAATGAATCATATTATGTTTGGCAATGGGAAGCAGAAATATGATTATAAAGAATTAAATGATAATCAAGAGAATATGATGATATTTGGATATAGTCAACCTCGTTATCGTGTTTATTTAAATCCAGATGATAGTGATTTTGAAATAACAATTCAGTTAACCAAACAAAATAATCAGGAAAATACTTTAGGTGAACTGGTTTTTAACTTGGTTTATTATCCATATGGAGAAATATACTCAGATGGTCGTGGGGAACTTCAACAGATTGTTTTTTCAGTCCAAGATGGGAAGTGGCTACCGGAAACAAAAGTATAAATAATGGTTTCATTTGTTATATTATGATTGTTTTTGTCATAATATGTATAGGTGATTGTAGATGATTTGGATTGTAACTTTCATTGAATTTCTAATTGGGGCAATATTGCATTTTGGCTATGATATTTTTCCATCTGCTTTTATGGCGATTATTGCACCAGTGAATGAAAGTATTTTTGAACATTTGAAGCTGGTGTTATATCCGATGCTATTGATTGATATTATTTTATGGTATCGCTATTATCATAAAGATAAGCGTCTTTTGACACCAATGTTGATTGGGATTGTGGTAGGAATGATGAGTGTTGTTTTGATTTATTATTTTTATCATTATGGTTTAGGAATTGATAGTCTTATTGCTGATATTATTTTATTGTTTGTGGCTATTTTGATAGGGAATAAAGTGATGTTAGTTGCCAATCTTCATCATTGGCAAATTGATGAAAGGCAAGTTATTGTGCTTGTGCTTATCATGATTATTCTTTTTAGCATTTTGACTTTTTTACCACCAGATATCCCAATTTTTATTGAAAAAAAGCAATGATCTACATTGCTTTTGTTAAGTCTTCAAATTCATTTAATATTTTTTCAAAATAATGGAAAGCATCATCATAAAGCTGATCTTCTAATGGATCCACTAGAGCATCTTTTAAAAGGTCAACAGGATCTTTGCTACCACCTGATTTTAAGAAGCTAAGATAAGCTTCTTTTTGTTTTTGATCACCATTTAAAATACGAGAAACAATAGCTAATGCTACAGTCATACCTAGTGTGTATTTATAAACATAATAATTATAATAGAAGTGAGGAATATAGAAACAAGAATGTCCAACATATTCATCCATTGTAATATCTGGTCCATAATACTCAGCATTTTTTTGATAGTATAAATCTGTAATCATCTGAGCAGACATTGGTTTGCCTTCTTTAGCCCAAGTGTGTAATATATGTTCAAAATCTGCATAAAGAGGTTGTCTAAAAATTAAACCAACACAGTTTTCTAATAATTCATATAGGAAATAAGCTTTTTCTTCTTTTGAAGATGCATGGTCTAACATGTAATTAATCAATAATGTTTCATTCACTGTAGATGCAACTTCAGCAACAAAAATACGATAATCACAATTGATAGGCGATTGATAATGACAAGATAAATAAGTATGGGCACTATGTCCCAATTCATGAATCATGGTAGATAATGAGTTATAGTCACCAATAAAATTCATAAGGATATAAGGATTGGTATCATAACAGCCACTTGAATAAGCACCAATACGTTTACCAGCATGAGGATAATAATCAATCCATCTTTCATCACGGGCTTTTTTGATGATATCAACATACTCATCTCCAAAAACCTTAACAACATCTAAAATAATATCAAAGCATTCTTCAATTGTATATTTTTTTGTTTGGTAGTGTAGTAAAGGAACATTGAGATCGTAATTATACATACAATCTAAATTGAGAATCTTTTTCTTTAAAGCATTGTATCGATGGAATAAAGGTCGATATTCCTGATTAGCTTTTTCTAAAATCTTAAAGAATAATGATGTTGGAACATTATCATCAAAAAGACTGGCTTGTAAAGGATCATCAAATTTTTTAACATCAGCATAAAAAGCATCTTTTTTCATAACACCAGATAATGTGGCTGCAAAAACATTTTCAAATTTTTTATAGACTTTAAAGAAATGATGATAAGCTTCTTGTCTCACTTTTGGATCTTTATTTTTTAAGAATTCTGTTAATGTTGCACTATTTAAGAATTTTTCTTCACCATCAACATGAACTGGTTCATAGTCTAAACGTAAAGCATCAAAGACTTGTGATGAAATATCAGCAATTGGTGATGTTTTTGAAATCAATGTTTCCATTTCTTGTGAAAGGACATGTTTCTTTTGACGAAGAATTTCTGAAATTGAATAACGATAATCAGCAAATTCTTCTCCCTGGATATATTCTTGTACTTTTTCGCTTTCATCAATCATCATGACAGTATAGAAATCTAAAGAAGATGAGACCTGATCATAAAATGTGAGAATGGCAGAATACATTGTTTGATAATCTTGATTATTAGGTTCTACATCACAATGTAAATGTGCAAAACAATGTAACTTTTGAATATAACGAGAGAGTAAAAGATAGTCTTCATGAAATTTTAAGAAATTTTCTTTATTTTGTAAAAATAAATCTTTTTGTTGAATTAAATTTTTTAATAATTCTTTGGCTTTATCAAGGTCTTTATAAAAATCTTGTGAACATTTATAAATAAGAGATAAATCCCAAGTATCTTTTAAATCAATATTTTTTCTTTCCATAATTACCTCCTTGGTTTCTTTTATGATATGTCTTTCTTTTCACTTTGTCAATAATGTTTGCATTTGCTTTTGGTAAATAAAAATGAATAAAGATATCTCTTTATTCATAGGTTATATTGAATAGATGGTGAACCAAAAGCATAATGAGATGATGAATAAAAGTGGTGCCATGAATTGTTTCTTTTCTGCTGTATGTGATTGATAGTTATAAAAGGTAATAACTGTTAGTAAGAAAGCATAAACAATACATAAAATATGTATAATCATATGAGGAAGAGGTAAAGAAATAATATGACCTTCATTAAGGATAGTGAAAATAGCTATGATTTGTAAACAAAATGCGAAAATATAACCTTTCTTTAATGGAATGAGAAGATGGGGAATAATAATCATAAAATCACGTAAAGGATATTCAAGAATATTCATAAATGTAATGACACATACATAAACTAATAAAAAAGCCCCAATCAGACTACAAAGCATTTGTATCCCTCCTTGGTGCTATTTTATCATTATGTTTATATAAAATTTGTCAAAAAAACTCTACCACTAATTAAGCGATAGAGTTTACTAATTTAGCTAATCTTGATTTTTGTCTGCTAGCATAGTTCTTATGATGAATTCCTTTGCTTACTGAAGCATCTAATTTAGATGCAACAACATTGTAAGCAGCGATAGCAGCTTCTTTATCTCCAGCTTCAACTGCAGCTCTTACATTTTTGATTGCTGTTTTTAAAGCACTTTTATAAGAATTGTTGATTGCACGTTTTTTGTTATCATTTTTATAACGTTTGATTTGTTGTTTCATGTTTGCCATTGTTCTTTCACCTCGCTTTTGTCTTTCGCCTAGTTATTCTACCAAAAATAGACGATAAATGCAATGTTTTATTGTGAAATGATTATTTTTTTTTATTTTGTCAATGCTTAATGTGGTGAGAAAATGAAAAAGTATTATACAAGAAGTGATTTAGCAATTGAATCTTTAGCTCATGCTATACAGGATAAAGATTATAAACATGATGAAAAAAAGGATGGAGATATTACAATAGAGACCTTTGAAATATTACAAAAGAGTGATCTCTATCCACATGAAGTTGGACAATATGTTGAAATAAGTTTCCCGGATTATCAAAATGTTTCAACAATTGCCAAACATTTTGAACAGCAGTTATCTTTATTTATTAAAGAAAAAACAAAAAAAATAGATCCAATGATTTTATTTGTAGGTTTAGGTAATGAAACATTAACAAGTGATGCGATTGGACCAAGAACAATCAAACATCTTCGTGCCACTCATCATTATCCTTTAGATGAAAGACATCATCAGCAATATTATGATAGTTTGTGTATTGCTCCAGGAGTGATGGCTCATACAGGAATGGAAACGGCTGATATTATTAGTTGTCTTGTCAGTGAATATCATCCTGATTTAATTATTGCAATTGATGCATTATGTGCACAAAGTTATGAAAAAATTTGTCATGTGATTCAAATGAATAATGTTGGTATTTATCCAGGCAGTGGTATTGGAAATCATCGTAAGAGTATTACTGAATCATCAATGGGTGTACCTGTTATTGCAATCGGTATTCCAACTGTTATTCATGTATCTAGTTTAGTCAGTGATGTTTATAATTTATTAGAAGGATATTTTAAAGAATCATTAGATCCTTCAACAGCATTGAAAGTAGGCAAGCGAAAAAGATATGAAGGACGATTAAATGAGGTACAAAGACGACTTATCTTAGGAGAAATAGGGCAACTAGATGAACAAAAACGTGTTCAACTATTAAATGAAGTTTTAAATCCAATAGAAAATCAATTTGTGATGAGTGATAAACAAATCGATTTTGATATTGAAATGATATCTAAAATTTTATCAACAAGCATAAACAATTTAAGGTACTAAAAAGGTGTTCATGAGTGAACACCTTTAATTATACAGATTAATTTCGCAGAACTTCTTATTCTGCGAAAAAATTATAACACATATAGGTTAAAAATCAACCGCAAACGTTATATTTATCATCTAAAACTGTCATAAAAATATCATAATTTGTTTGAAATATGATGATTTTGTCTAAAATCAGGATGGCTATACTGAGTTTTATTTATTTGAAATACATATTAAATAATCTGTATTTTCTTAGAATAAGAAGTTCTGCGAAGTAAAATACAGGGAGGAATGACATATGAATTGGTACATTGTGCATGTCAAGTCAGGAAAATGTCAGGAAATTATTGATTATTTGAATACTGATCAGAATATTTATGCCTTTTTACCAAAAATGGAAAAATGGTTCTCTAATTCTCATATTAAAGAATTTCAGACTTCCTATATGTATCCTGATTATATTTTTATAAGAACATCTTTAAATCAAGAAGAGTTTAAAATGAAGTATGATGATTTCTTTCGCTCAATTCGCCAGATGGCTGATTTATTAGAATATGATGGAATGATTGCATTAACATCAGTTGAACAAATGCTTTTAGAGAAGATGTTTGATAATCAGGATGTGATTAAACATTCTACAGGACATATTGTTGATTCTCATTTAATGATCAATGAAGGACCTTTAATTGGTTTGGAAAAAAGAATCAAGAAAATAGATAGGCATAAAAGAGTAGCTATTCTAGATTGCAATATTTTTGGTAGGATCATGAAAGTTCCTTTAGAGGTTATCAGCAAATCATGAATTGGTATGTTTTATATTGTCAAAGTTTAAAAGCAGAGAGATTATGTCAAACCTTTAATAAGAAACAAGATATTTATGCTTTTATACCTCAATATGAATATTATCGGAGAGATATAAAGGATTATGCGATTAAACCTATGTTCCCTGGATATATCTTTGTACAGACAAAACGGAATCAGATAGAATTTGATTCCGTCATATTACATATGTATGAAGAAAAAGATGGTCTTATTAAACAATTAAGATATGATGGTACAACAGCTTTAAGTCATGAAGAAATTCATATGTTTCATCAATTACTAGATGATGAAGGAATCTTAAGAATGTCCCAAGCATTTATAAAAGAGAAAAAAGCAGTTGTTTATAAAGGACCATTAATGAATTTTGAAGAAAATATTATTAAAGTAGATAAGCATAACCAGTTTGCCTATTTAGATTTAAAATTCTTAAATCGAAATATAAAAGCAGGATTATGTGTAGACATGCAAAATAATGAAGTATAGAGTTTGATTTATCACCTATGTGGATTATTTGAATATAGTTTCCTTTACTTGGGGTAGGGGAAACTATATTCTTTTTTTGTGTTTGAAGGGAGGAAATACAATGTCACATATCTTTTTGGCTTCACCACATATGAGTGATGAAGGCTATGAAAAAGAATTTATTCAGGAAGCATTTGATACCAACTGGATTGCTCCTTTAGGTAAGAATGTCAATGAGTTTGAAAAAGAAATGGTTGAGAAGCTTCATGCTAAAGCGGCAGTCGCCTTGTCCTGTGGAACAGCTGCTATTCATATGGCTTTAAAAAGTATAGGGATTAAACAGGATGATATCGTTTTTTGTCAGAGTCTGACTTTCAGTGCTTCGGCTAATCCTATCACCTATGAAAAGGCAATTCCAGTATTCATTGATAGTGATGAATCTTGGAATATGTCTCCAAGAGCATTAAGAAAGGCTTTTGAGAAATATAGGAATCATCTGCCTAAGGCAGTCATTGTTGTTCATCTTTATGGATTAGCAGCAAAGATAGAAGAAATCAGAGACATATGCAATGAATACAATGTTCCTCTTATTGAGGATGCAGCAGAATCATTAGGAACAACAGTCAATGGGAAGTATACAGGTACATTTGGAGATTATGGAATTATTTCCTTCAATGGAAATAAGATCATTACATCATCAGGTGGAGGTATGCTTCTTTTTAATACAGAGGATGGCAGTGAGAAAGCAGAAAAGGTATTGTTCTGGTCAACACAGGCAAGAGAGAAAGCCAGACATTATGAACATAAGGAGATAGGCTATAACTATCGCATGAGCAATATTGTCGCAGGAATAGGCAGAGGACAGCTGAAAGTACTGGATAAACGTATAGGCAAGAAAAGAGAAATCTATGAATACTATCAGAAGGAACTGTCAGAACTACAAGGTTTAACCCTGATGCCAAGAGATTTATATCAGTCCTATTGTAACTGCTGGCTGACAACAATCCAGCTGGATGAGAGAAGTCCAGTCAGGCCTTTAGATATCATGATAGCGTTAGAGGAGAATGATATAGAATCAAGACCGGTATGGAAGCCAATGCATATGCAGCCAGTTTTTAGTGAATGTGATTATATTGATGACAGTCAGACATCACAGTCACTGTTTGAAAAAGGAGTATGTCTGCCAAGTGATACAAAGATGAATGAAGAAGACCTGCAGAGAATCTGCAAGATTATAAAGGGAATGTGGAAGTGATGTATCGAAAGTATATCAAGAGGATCCTTGATTTCATATTATCATTAGCAGCAATCATCATACTGATTCCAGTACTACTGATAGTTGCCATTCTGGTCAGAACAAAACTGGGGACACCTGTTATCTTTAAGCAAGAAAGGCCAGGGCTGAATGAAAGGATATTTACATTATATAAGTTCAGGACAATGACAGATGAAAGAGATGAGGAAGGAAATCTACTTCCAGATGAAATACGTCTAACAAAGTTTGGGAAGCTGCTGAGATCAACAAGTCTAGATGAGCTGCCTGAACTTTTTAATATACTTAAAGGTGATATGTCAATAGTAGGACCTAGACCTTTACTGGTTAGATATCTACCCTTATACAACGAACATCAGAAACATCGCCATGATGTGAGACCAGGCTTTACAGGCTATGCACAGGTCAATGGCAGAAACAGTATTACATGGGAGGATAAGTTTGATCTGGATGTAGAGTATACACAAAGAGTATCACTGCTGATGGATATAGTAATCATCCTGAGAACGATAAAGGTCGTTCTATTGAGAGAAGGGATTTCCAGTGAGACATCATCAACCATGGAAGAATTCAGAGGGACATACTATGAAGGATAGAATCATGATTATAGGAGCAGGTGGCCATGGCAAGGTAGTTGCAGATATAGCCAAACAGAATGGATATAAAGAAATACTATTTCTGGATGATGATATTTCCAGAAAGACAAATGGGAGATATCAGGTAGTAGGAACAGGCAATGATATTGACAGATATAAAGAGAAATATGATTTTTTTGTTGCAGTAGGCGACAATGACACCAGAGAGAAAATAACAGTGAAGCTATCAGAAATGAACATTGAACAGCCAATCCTTATACATCCATCAGCAACGGTAGATGAAACAGTGAAGATAGGAGAAGGAGTGGTTATCATGGCAAATGCAGTCATCAATGCAGATTCAAAGATAGGCAGAGGATGCATTATTAATACTTCAGCTACTGTTGATCATGACTGCATTATTGATGATTATGTTCATATAAGTCCAGGAGCGCATATTGCAGGAGGCGTTCAAATTGGTAAAAAGGCATGGATAGGAGTAGGCAGTACAATTATCAATAATGTGAGTATCTGTGAAAAATGCATAGTAGGTGCAGGAAGTGTAGTGATAAAGGATATAGCAGAATATGGAACGTATGTAGGTTCACCAATAAGGAAGGTCATAAGATGAAGAAAATGTTAATGATAGCATCTGTTCCATCCATGATTGGCCAGTTCAACATGAATAACATTCAGATATTAATGAATTTAGGATTTGAAGTAGAAGTGGCATGTGACTGGGGTGACAGAAGTGTATGGACAGATGAAAAGGTAAATGATTTAAAGGAAAAACTGAATGCTTTAGATGTAATATATCATCAGATAGATTATTCAAGGTCACCATTCAGTATAGGCTGCCATATAAAATCCTATAAACAAACATTAAAACTGCTGAGAGAAAACAGTTATGAATTTGTTCATTGTCATACACCCATAGCAAGTGTAATAGCAAGACTAGCATGTAAAAAGACAAATACAAAAAGCATATATACAGCACATGGCTTTCATTTTTACAAAGGGGCACCAATAAAGAACTGGGTAATCTTTTATCCAATAGAGAAATGGCTATCAAAATATACAGATGTTTTAATAACAATTAACAAAGAGGATTACAATCGAGCAAAAGAAAAATTTAAGATGAAACAATTAGAATATGTACCAGGAGTGGGAATAGATATTTCAAAGTTTCAAATAAAAAATTTCAATAGAGATGAATATAGAAGTAGATTGGGGCTAAAATCTGATGATTTTGTAATATTATCTGTAGGAGAACTTAATAAAAATAAAAATCATGAAATAGTCATTAATGCAATAGCAAAACTAGGATATTCAAATATTAAATATTTAATAGCAGGACAAGGAGATTTAGATCGATATCTGATAGAATTGGCAAATCATTTGGGTATAGGAGATAAAGTAAATATATTAGGTTTTCGAAAAGATATACCAGAACTTTTAAACAGCAGTGATTTGTATATATTACCATCATTAAGAGAGGGATTAAATGTGTCATTATTGGAAGCAATGGCTTCTGGGTTACCTTGCATTGGGAGTAAGATAAGAGGAAATGTTGATTTAAAAAATCTATATTTATTTAAAGTGAATGATGAAGAGGATTTAGTGTCAAAAATCAATAGTGTCTATCAGAGAAGAAAAAGAATATCTAATAACAGTGAACTTGAAAAATTTTCTGATAAAACCATAAATAATCAATTATCTAGAATATATGAAAAGTTAATTATTAAATAACTATTAAGGATAATTGAAAATAATTAATAAAGAGAAAAGTGAACAATGACTGTAAGAGCCAAGATAACATAATGTATAAAATGGATTTTAGAAGTAAAGGGTTTAGTGATGTAGAGAATATGGTTTATAAAATATCTGTTTGAATTAGGATATCAGATATTTTTATTGATTAGTTAATGAAAAATTGAAGATGAATTATTTGATAGAACGTTATAGAGAAAGAATACAGAAGAGGTGATAAGATGAATATAGCATTAATTTTTGCGGGTGGAACTGGTAAGAGAATGCATACGAAAGGGAAACCAAAACAGTTTTTAGAATTAAATGGAAAACCTATTTTAATTCATACAGTTGAAATATTTGAAACACATGATCAAATTGATTGGATCTATATAGTATGCATTAGTGAGTGGATAGAATATTTAAGTGAATTGATAAAAAGATATCAATTAAAAAAGGTAAAACTTATTATTCCTGGTGGAACTACAGGACAAGAGTCAATAAGAAAAGGTATATATGCAATAAAAGATAATGAGAATATAGATTTAAAAGAAATAACAGTATTAATTCATGACGGTGTAAGACCTTTGATAGATCATGAAACAATCACAAAGAATATAGAGTCTGTTGAGAAATATGGGAGTGCAATTACTGTTGCTCCTGCAAATGAAACTATTATAGAAACAAATGAATTAAATTATATTGAAAATGTTTTAGATAGAGATATTTGTCGAGTTGCTAGAGCACCTCAGAGCTTTAAATTTAATGATATTTATGAGGTTCATAAAAAAGCTTTGCAAGAAGGTAAAGATACAATGATTGATTCAGCAATGTTAATGAAATACTATGGATTTAATTTACATTGTATTAATGGACCTATAGAGAATATAAAAATAACCACACCTTCTGATTTTTATATTTTCAGAGCAATACTTGAATCACGTGAAAATTCTCAAATATGGGGGTTATAATAATGAATTTAAATGAAAAAATTCTATATAATGATTTTGATACAATTACAATCAATTCTCATTTGAATCTAGAATGCTTAGATAATTCATCAATATTAATTACAGGTGCAACAGGATTGATAGGTTCATTGCTTGTCAAATATTTACTTTATTATAATTACAAAAATGATAAAAACATAAAAATAATTACTTTAGTAAGAGATATAAAAAAAGCAACAGAAATGTTTGAGAGATATCTCAATAATAAATGTTTAACCATCTTACAGAATGATATCCAAAATACTATAAGCTATAATAAGAAAATAGATTATATAATACATTGTGCAAGCATTACTGATTCAAAAACTATGTATAAATACCCAAAAAAAACGTGGTTGACATCGTTTATAGGCACAAAAAATGTACTTGATTTCGCTGTTTCAAAAAAAGTGAAGTCATTTATTTATATATCATCTATGGAGATGTATGGTCAAATTAGTTCTAGCAGTAAAGTGAAAGAAAATGAAATTGGATATATAGATATATTATCTCCTAGAAGTAGTTATTCTGAAGGTAAAAGAGCTTGCGAAAGTCTTAATATTGCATATATGATCGAAGATAATCTGCCGGTTAAAATTATAAGATTATCTCAAGTGTTTGGGGCAGGTGTAAGTTATAATGACACTAGAATTTATTCTCAATTTGCGAAAAGTATTATAAATCATAAAAATATTGTGCTAAATACTAGTGGCGAGACTGTTGGAAACTATTGTTATACTGTTGATGCAATATTAGGAGTTTTATTTGTGCTTCTTTATGGAGAAAATGGTGAAGCATATAATGTTTGTAATGAAGAAAATTCTATGTTAATTAAAGATATGGCAAGTTTAGTTGTAGAAAATTTTGGTTCTGGAAAGTTAGAAGTCGAAATTCATAATGATAACGAACAGAAAATATATGCACCAATAAATAAGATGTATTTAAGTAGTAAAAAATTGGAGTCTTTAGGATGGTTTCCATCTACAAATTTAAATACTATGTATTTAAGATTGTTTCAATATTGGGGGTATAAATAAAAAATGAATATAAGTATATTTATTTTATTACTAGGAAGGAATAGAGTTTAAATGAATAGTTTAAATTTAAGAGAAATTTATAGTAATCTTTCTGTAAAAGAACTATCTGATAAAGAGAAAAAAGAAATAAAAGAAATTTTGCTTCAAATGTTAGAAGATATAGTCAAATTATGTGAGGATAATAATATTAACTACACTTTAGGTGGAGGAACAGCATTAGGATGTATACGTCATCATGGCTTCATTCCATGGGATGATGATATAGATATAAATGTATATAGAATGGACTATTTGAAACTTCTAAAATTAATAGATGAAACGTTTAGTGATAAATATGAAATTAATGCTCCTAATTATAGTTTGCATCCCAAAAATAGATTTGCTAAAATTTATAGAAAACACACTACTTATATACAAATTAATGACATAAATAACTTAAATCCTAATGGTGTTTTTATAGATATTTTCCCAATAGAGCATGTTCCTAATAATAAGCTTTTATATTTATTACATGGTATTTTAAGTACTTTACTAATGTTTATTGCAAGTTCTGTTTATGGACGTAAATATGAAGTGCAAGACATACGTTTGGTGATCAAGAAAAATAATAAATATTTATATTATTTTCGAAATATTATAGGAGTAGTTTTTTCATTTTTACAACCTGAAAAGTGGTTTTGTATAGTTGATAAAGTAAATAGTTTAATAAAAAAAAGTGATTATTTGAGTTCACCAACAGGAAGAAAACACTATTTTGGTGAAAAAATACTTTATAGCAATTATTTTCCTGCAGTAGATGGGAAATTCGAAAATCTAAAAGTTAAATTACCTAATAATTATGATGTTTATTTAAAAAATTTGTTTGGAGATTATCTAACTATACCTAAAAAAGAAGATAGAGAAAGGCATTTTATCGTTAATTATCAAAATCAAATCAATTTTAAGGAGAACTCTAATGATGGAAAGTAAGATAGCATTTTTTACATTTGAGAGTAGTGTTGTTCCTGGTGTCTCGAAATCATTAATAAATATAATTGATCATCTATCTATTGACTATAAACCGATTGTTATTTTACATAAAAGTGGTGATATTGAAACTGAATTACTAAAACGGAATATTACATATTATATTGTGAAGTCATACACATACACAAAGAAAATAAATGAAAATAAATTTCTTTCTATTTGTAAATATATTTATAAACGAATTTATAATTTTTTTCAATTTAATAAAGTAAAAAAAATCATGAATATTGAAGAAATAAAAATAATTCATCTTAATAAAATTACATGTTCGTTTGGAGCAGAAGTGTCAATAAAATGTAAAATACCTTTCATCACACATATCAGAGAATTTCTAGAAGAGGATCAAAGTAGAGAATTTATAAATAAAAAATACTGTTATAATCTAGTTAAACATTCATATAAGATATTAGCTATTTCAAATTCAATCAAGAATAAATACGAAAGAATTTTAAATACGCCTATTGAAGTAATTTACAATGGAGTAGATGTAAATAATTATATTATTCATAATCATGAACTTTTTAAAAAAAATAAAATAAAAATGCTTATTGTAGGAAGAATCACATCTGAAAAGGGACAATTAGATGCTTTGAAAATCGTAAAGAAAATACTTGAATTAAACTTTCCTGTTAGTTTATGTATTGTTGGAGAAGTACAAGATATATCATATTATAATTCATTATTATATTTTATTGATAAACATGCCTTAAATGATAGTGTGAATATTTTACATCATACAAATAATATAAAAGAAATATATAATACAAATGATATATGTATTGTATGTTCAAAAAAAGAAGCATTTGGTCGAATTGTTATTGAAGCAATGTTAGCTGGTATGGTTATTGTTGCACATAATCAAGGAGCTATGAAAGAGTTAATTAATATTAATGAGAATGGATATCTATACAATAATATTGATGAAGCAACTGAAATTATTAAATATATATATCAAAATAATTCAATTCATAAGCATATGGGAAAAGTTAATGTAAATTATGCAGCACAAAATTTTTCCATCGAAAATACAGTTAATAAAATTGAAAATGTATATTCGCAATTATTGGGTGAAATATAATGGAAAAGTTATTTATTAATTTATTGGAAACAATAGTATTCGATTTTATACTAATTATTCTTTTTTATTATCTAAATAAATTTGTTTTAAAAATCAATCAAAAAAAATTTTTAATTGGATATTACATTTTTATAATAATCATTATATTTCTTACAAGTATCAGATTGAATGTTGGTTCTGATTTTCAAAATTATGTTAATATATCTAATTTTGTTAGATCTTATTTTAATGATAATAAAGAAATTATTTTGTATTATAATATTCAGTTTGGATTTCCTATTTTAAGCAAATTTATGTTTTTTATTTCTGAAAATATGTACTCTTTTTTATGGATAGTATCCATAATTATTTATTGTTTTGAATTTAAGTATATACAAAAGCATTTTAAATCAAGTAATGAAAGATTTATCGCTTATATATCATTTGTGGTATTTGGATTTTTTTCAATATCATTAAATATTTTAAAACAAGCTATGGCAATGTCAATTATGTTATTTGCATATGATGCATTAATTGAGAAAAAATATTCCAAGTTTTTAATTATTACTTGTATAGCTACAATTTTTCATATTTCTGCTTTAGTAGGAGCAGTTTTGTACTTAGTATCTTTAAAAATCAAATTTAATAAAAAGAATCTATATTGTTCTGTTTTAATAGGAATAATATTAAATTTTTCTTATAGATTTCTTATACCTATTATTGTTAACAATATTTCAATTTTAAGTAGATATACTAAATATATGAATGATTTAGAAAATCTTGAGAGAGTATGGAGGCCTTTATCAGTACTTTCTTATGTAGTATTGTTTTTTTTATTGCTTAGATTAATTATGAATGATAAAAAAACTTGCATAAGTAATTATCAAGTTTTATCTTTGTTAATGCTAGGGATACCTATAAGTATAATGTCTATAGATAATTGGGTAATTAATAGAATTGCTTTATATGCTTATCAATTTATTATTATAATATTTCCTATATATGTTAAAAACAACTTTAATAAAAAGAAATTGTTATTAGTAGGAACCGTCTTATTTATATGGTATTGTCAATTTAATATTATTGGAGGCAACAATAATACTCACTCATATGACACATATATAACAAATGAAAAAAATAATTAACTGGAGGAAGTATTAATGAAAATAGCAGTCGCAGGAACAGGTTATGTAGGATTAAGTATCGCTACATTATTGGCACAGCATCATGATGTTGTTGCTTTAGATATTATCAGGGAAAAGGTGGATATGATCAATAATCATATCTCACCTATTCAGGATAAAGAAATTGAAGATTATTTAAAAAATAAAGATTTAACACTAAAAGCAACTCTTGATAAAGATGTTGCTTTTAAAAATGCAAAGTTTATTGTCATCAGTACACCTACTAACTATGATGAATCAAAGAACTACTTTGATACTTCTAGTGTAGAGGAAACCATTGAATCTGTATTAGAGATTAATCCAGAGGCTATCATGATTATCAAGTCAACTATACCTGTTGGATTTACGAAACAGATGAAAGAGAAGTATGGAATAGAGAATCTGATCTTCTCACCTGAATTCCTAAGAGAAGGAAAGGCATTATATGATAATCTCTATCCTTCAAGAATTGTTGTGGGAGAAAAGTCAGAAAGAGCAAGAGAGTTTGCTAATCTACTGGCAGAAGGAGCCATCAAGAAGGATATACCAGTACTGTTTACAGACAGTACAGAAGCAGAAGCAATCAAGCTGTTTGCCAATACATATCTGGCATTAAGAGTCTCATACTTCAATGAACTTGATACCTATGCAGAGATGAAAGGCCTAAATACAAAAGATATCATAGAAGGAGTATGTCTTGATCCAAGAATAGGAAGTCATTACAACAATCCATCATTTGGATATGGAGGATACTGTCTGCCAAAGGATACAAAGCAATTAAAGGCAAACTATCAGGATGTACCAGAGAACCTCATCAGTGCAATAGTGGAAAGCAACAGAACAAGAAAAGATCACATAGCACAGGAAATCATTGATAGAGGGCCTAAGGTAGTAGGAATCTATAGACTGACAATGAAGAGTGGGTCGGATAACTTTAGGGCGAGTGCAATACAGGGCATCATGAAGAGAATCAAGGCAAAGGGAATAGAGGTTGTTGTATATGAGCCAACACTAAAGGAAGAAGAATTCTATAAGAGCAGAGTAATTAAAGATTTAGAGGAATTCAAGAAGATAAGCGATGTGATAGTTGTTAACCGAGTGACAGAAGAGATAAGAGATGTAGAAGATAAAATCTATACAAGGGATTTATTTAAGAGAGATTAAAAAAGTAATAAAATCAATCTATCAGTAAAGACTTGAGATATTTTCAGGGAAGAGAAGGAGGTGATGTGCTATCAGTAGTGTAAAGAAGAATTTTATTTATAATGCAATGTATAATGTCTTGGCTCTCATTATCCCACTGATTACAACTCCCTACATCTCAAGGGTCATGGGTGCAGAGAATATAGGAATATACTCATATGCCTATTCTATTGCTTCCTATTTTGGTCTGTTTATACTTCTGGGGCTGAAAAACTATGGGAATAGAACAATTGCAGGGGTTAGGGATGATAGACAGAAGCTATCTCAGACATTCTGCAGTATATATGCAATGCAGCTGATCATGGGAGTTATTGTGATTCTCATATATACTGCATATATCATTCTGTTTGCTCAGAATAGAATAATGGCACTTGTACTCATGATTTATCTTGTTTCTGTAATGCTGGATATCAACTGGTTCTACTTTGGGCTGGAAGAGTTTAAGCTGACAGTGACAAGAAATACAGTTATCAAGATTGCCAATACAATCTTATTATTTGTCTTTGTCAGATCGGCTGATGATATCTATATCTATGCACTGCTGCTGGTTATGGGTATGATAGTCAGTCAGGTCATCCTGTGGGGACTGCTGAAGAGATACATATTCTTCATAAGACCAAGTCTATCTGACATAGTGAAGCATATTAAACCCAATCTTGTCTTGTTTATACCAGTTATCGCCATCAGCATCTATAATACAATGGATAAGATCATGCTTGGAATGATGAGCAGCATGACAGAGGTAGGATATTATGAAAGCTCGTTTAAATTAACAACCATACCAGTGATGGCAGTAACCTCACTTGGAACGGTCATGCTTCCAAGGATGAGCAATCTGATAGCCAATGGGAATCATGCAGAGGCTAAAAGATATATACAGAAGTCACTGATTGTCTCTCTGTTTCTATCAGCCCCTATGGCGCTGGGATTAAGTGCAGTTGTCAATGAATTTGTACCTGTATTCTATGGACAGGGGTATGAAGCCTGCAAAGCAATTATTCCAGTGCTGGTTATGTCATCCATATTTGTTGCATGGGCTAATGTGATTAGAACACAGTACCTGATTCCAAATAAGCAGGATAGGATATATATTATATCAGTATTTTTGGGAGCTATTGTCAATGTAGTTATTAATTATCTGTTGATACCTAGATATCAGGCATTCGGGGCAGGAATAGGAACATTGGCTGCAGAAATGACAGTCTGTCTGTATCAGACATTCATGGTAAGAAAGAGTATAAAGGTAACAAAATATTTCATACAGTCTCTGTCGTTTGTTGTATTTGCAGCTGTCATGTATTTCATACTGATGTTGATACCAGATATGTATAGCCCTTTAATGATGCTATGTGCAAAAGTAGTCATTGGAGGAGTTGTGTATATGTCATTATCCTACATATACTACAAAGCAATTCTGATAAGAGTTTTTAAATGATAGAATCTATTCTAAAACTTTTATTATCCATTAATGGATAATAAATATAAGAATTATCAAAAATGATACTCAAGTACCTTTCGAGGTACTTTTTCTTCATGTTTGACAATTGCTTTATGCAATTATATAATAAAGTTGTAAAATGTTTCCATTATAAAAAGAAATTCCTCCTTTTTTTGCGTATATATATAATAGGAGGGTAAATAATGGAAGCAGATAAATTAGCACTTGATTATAAGGAAGACCTGTTTTTTAAGTACTACTGTGGCAGTGAGCATCTGGATGCCTTTAGATTCAGAAAGTTCCTGATAGAGAATATCACTCATCTGGATATGACGGATGCAAGAATCAGCAATACCGAACTGACAACTCTGTCCAAGACTGACAAGAGAATCATCATGGATACCTTAATCACAAAGGATGGCTATCAGGTAGATATGGAGATGCAGAATACAATATTGAATTCCTTTCTCAGCAAAAGGTTTCAGTACTATGCATGTAAGAGCATTGTGATACAGCTGGCAGATGGAGAAAAAGACTATGGTAAGCTTAAGGAGTTCTATCTGATTATCTTTATCAATGAAGATAATGTTCATCTCATCAATCATGGAACCCTGAGATATGAGGATGGAAAGCAGATGAGAGACTGTGTGATACATATCTACTATGTGAATCTCAAAGCGATAAACAAAATAGCAGGACAAAGGAAACTAAGCGAGTTTGAGGCAGTGATCTATCTTATGGCAAACAATACAGTAGAAAACATTGAATATGAAGAAAAGGAAGGGATGGTCCAATATATGGAAAGAAGCTATGAAATGTTTAAAGCAGATGGAGCGTTAATTAGAGAGTTGCTGGAGGAAAGAGAAAAAGAGTTCTTTCATGCGATGGAACTTAATGAAACAAGACAAGAAGGTGAAGAAAAAGGGAAAAGATATGGCATGGTTAATTTATTAAGTCGAATGATCATGAAGAAATATCATAAAGATGCAACAGATTATCTAAAGCAATGTAATGAAGATGAATTAGAAAGAATAAGTGATTTAATGAATGATAATGTACCTTATGAAAAATTGGTTGAACAGTATATAAAAGAATAAAGTGAAAGACTATAGACTTCAAAAAAGCATAATGAAGTGTATAGTCTTTTTTGATTTAAAGTACTAAATCTAACCTTTTTTGCATATGTTAAGTTGTATAGTTATAGGAGGAAGAGATAGTGAATAATAATGCTAAGATTGTTATGAAAGTGATTATAGTGATCGTGATATTGTTGAATCTTCCTTTTCAAAAGGTTTATAGCGAGAATATTGAAAATGTTGTCTCATCACTTACAACAACGGATGTTAAGAAACAGTCTAATGGAAAATCAATTTATATCTATAACACACATCAAGGAGAAAAATATGCAACAAATTCAGTTAAAGAAGGGAGTCGATATTTAATGCAATTATTACAAAATAGAGGATATCAAGTTGATTATGAAACAACTGATTTTGAACTATATAAAACAAAAAATCATATTAATTATGCTTATTCTTATACTGTTTCTAAAAAATATTTAAACAATGCCTTAAAGGAACATGGAAATTATGATCTTGTTATTGATTTTCATCGTGATTCAGTCAAAAAATCTTTAACAACCATTACCGTAGACAATAAAGATTATGCGAAATTAATGTTTGTTGTGGGAAAAGGAAGCGATAATTATCCATCTGTCAATAAATGCTGTGAAAAAATGTCAAGTATGCTTAATGAGAAAATACCTAAAATATCACGAGGTGTCATGTTAAAACAAAGTCATTATAATCAAGGTGTCACAAAAAATATGGTCTTGATTGAAGTTGGAGCCAATGAAAACACATATGAAGAGATTCAAAATTCTTTAAATATATTAGCTTTAGTTATAGATGAGTATTTAAGTGCATGAAACAATTTATGACAGATTTATGTTTGGTCTTATTAGTCATATGTGTTTTAGCTTTATTTTTTGATGATAACAAAGTATCACAAACAATGTTTCAAAGATCAATTGATAATTTTGAAGAAACATTATCATCAGGAGAAGTTGCCCAAAATCAATATGTCACAATTCAGGATTCATCAGATAATCAAGTATCTTCTTTATTAAAAACAATCAGCCAAGGATGTATTCATATTATTGAATTCATAGCAACTATTTTTTCTAATTTTGTAAGTTTGATTCTAACTGATATTTTTTATTTATAAAATGTTAATGAGAATTCACATACATTAACATTTTTTTGCTTATCAGTGAAAACATACTATAAAAATAAAAAAATTCATATATTGTTTTTCATTATAATGGTAATACTCATGAAATAGGCGGAATCAATGAAAAGACTTGTCATCAATCTTGTTTTAACGTAAAATGAGGAAGAAGATAAGAAGAAAGTGAGTGGTATAAATGAGTCAAGAAAGAATTGTTTTTATGGGAACAGCTTCTTTTTCATTAGCAGTTTTAAAAATGTTATTGAAAGAAAAATATAATGTTGTAGGTGTTGTTACACAACCTGATCGTTATGTTGGAAGAAAAAAAGTTTTAACGATGCCAGATGTCAAGATAGAAGCATTAAAATATGATATTCCCATTATTCAGCCTCATAAAATTAAAGAAGATTATCAAGCGGTTTTAGATTTAAAACCTGATTTGATTATTACAGCGGCCTATGGTCAAATCATTCCTCAAATCATTTTAGATGCACCAAAACTTGGCTGTATCAACGTTCATGCGTCATTATTACCATTATATCGAGGGGGAGCTCCTGTTCATCAATGTATTATTGATGGACAAGAAAAGACGGGTGTGACAATTATGTATATGGTCAAAAAAATGGATGCAGGGCATATTATTAGCCAAAAGGAAACAGCTATTTTAGATGATGATACAGTTGGTATTTTATATGATCGTTTAAGTGAGGTTGGAGCTTTACTGTTAAAAGAAACATTACCATCTATAATAGAAGGAACAAATAAAAGTTATCCTCAAGATGAAAGTCTGGTGACATATGCTCCTACCTTATCAAGAGAGGATGAACGGATTGATTGGAATTTAACTGCTAAACAAATTTATAATAAAGTCAGAGGCACAAATCCCTGGCCAGGTAGTTATACGACATATCTTGGAAAAGTTGTTAAAGTTTGGGCAGGAAAAATTCATCAATGTGACAATGCAATCAAACATCATGCTCATCAGGATAATGGAACAATTGTTAAAGTTTTTAAAGATGCTATTGGGGTCAAGGTTGATGATGGTGTTTATCTGATTACTGAATTCCAATTAGAAGGAAAAAAGAAAATGGCTGTCAAAGATTATTTAAATGGTCATAATATTTTTGAAGTGAATACAAAGTTTGAATAAGATAGTTATTTTCACATGACTATCTTTTCTTTTCATTGTATAATAAGAGTTACGAGGAGTGATAAAAATGCGAATGGTTGATTTGATTCAAAAAACAAGAGATGGCATAGAATTAACTGATGAAGAAATTCATTTTATCATTGATGGCTATGTGAAAGAAGACATTCCCGATTATCAAATGAGTGCATGGATGATGGCTATCTGTTTTCAGGGATTAAGTAAGAAAGAAACAGCAACTCTTACAAAAGAAATGATGCATAGTGGTGATGTCATTGATTTGAGTGCCATTCAAGGTATTAAAGTAGATAAACATAGTACTGGTGGTGTTGGCGATAAAACATCATTAGTGTTAGGACCAATTGTCGCAGCTTGTGGTGTTCCAGTTGCCAAAATGAGTGGGCGAGGATTAGGGCATACGGGAGGAACTTTAGATAAATTAGAGTCCATTCCTGGGCTGCATATCATGATAGATGAAGATGATTTTGTCAAACAAGTGAATGACTGTCATTTGGCGATTATTGGGCAAAGTGCTCATTTAGATCCAGCAGATAAAAAAATGTATGCATTACGTGATGTTACAGCAACGGTTTCTTGTATTCCTTTAATAGCATCTTCCATTATGTCTAAGAAGCTAGCAGCTGGCAGTGATGCAATATTATTAGATGTCAAATATGGTGATGGGGCCTTTATGAAAACGATTGAAGATGCAAAAATTTTAGCCCGTACCATGATTGAAATTGGCGATTCATTAGGTAAAGATACACGTGCAACGATATCTAATATGTCTCAACCTTTAGGAAATGCGATTGGTAATAGTTTAGAGGTAAGAGAAGCCATTGATACCTTAAATGGGCATGGGCCACATGATTTACTAGAACTCTGTTTACAAGCTGGTAGTCATATGCTGATTCAAGCGAAAAAAACTGATTCTTTAATCACGGCTAGAAAAATGTTAGAAGATACAATTCATAGTAAATCAGCTTTACGAGCATTATGTGCCATGGTGAAAGCTCAAGGTGGTGATGATGAATATATTCGTCATCCTGAAATGTTCGAAAAAGCCAAAGAAGTGATTGCTGTTCGTAGTATTAAAGAAGGCTATGTCAAAGAATTAGAAGCTATGGCTTTAGGACTTGTCAGCATGAAACTAGGTGGAGGACGCCAAACAACAGAAGATGAAATTGATCATAGTGTAGGTCTCATTCTTAATAAGAAAATTGGTGATTATGTTAAAAAAGATGAAGTATTGGTTTATGTTCATACCAACACAGGATTATCTTCTGCTTTAAAAGATGAGATATTAAATGCTTATCATTTGACTGATGAATTTGTCGCAAAACCAGAATTAATTGATGAAATCTTATCATAGGAGTCATTGTCTTTAAGACAGTGACTTTTATTTTCATTTTCTGTCGTTTTTCTTTTCATTATTGATAAGATTTTGTATAATAATTCAAGGTGGTGAATTATATGGGGAAGTTTTTATTTTATGATATTGATGGGACATTAATGGGAAAATCAAAACAAATCACTGAAAAAACAAAATGGGCCATTGAACAAGCGCAAAGAAATGGTCATAAAGCTTTTTTATGCACTGGAAGAGCACCAACATCTATTTCAGATGATTTAAAAGAAATTCCTTTTGATGGTATTGTTTGTAGTGCTGGTGGTTTTGTAATTGTGAATAATGAATTTATTTTCGAAAATTTTATGAATCAATATGTTTTATCAGAAGTCATGACATTATTTATTAATAATCATATTCTTTTTACTTTAGAATCAAAGGATGCATTATATCAAACACCAGGTGTTAATGAATTTTTTATGCAAAGACAACAATTAGATTTTAAAAACAATTTAGAGTTAGCTAGATTTTTTGAAATCAGACGTGCTAATGAAAACAGAAAACCAATTAAAGACTTTAATATTTTAAAAACAGGAATTACAAAAGTATGTTTTATTGCACCTGCAAAACAAGACTTTCAACGCTGTGTTCCTTTTTTAGAAGAATTCTTCAATATTGTCATATTTTCAAAAGCAGAAGATGATTTTATCAATGGTGAAATTATTTTAAAACATTGTACAAAAGCAGATGGCATTATTAAAGTTGTCAATCATTTCCATGGACAAATGAAAGATACGATTGGATTTGGTGATAGTATGAATGATTATCAAATGTTAGAAGAAGTCAATATTGGTGTGGTTTATGAAAATGCACCACAACATTTAAAAGATTTAGGTCAATATTATTTTACTGATCCTGATCAGGATGGAATTTATAAAGTCATGAAAGAAATGCAACTTATTAGCGATTGAAAATAATTTTTCAATCGTTTTTTATTTTCTATTCATATTTTGAAAAAGCTTTTTCAAATTCTTTAAACGCCCTTTCTTACTCATAAATACATGTTAAGATAGTCATGAAAGGAAGGTTTATATGAAAATATTACTTGTATGTAACGCTGGAATGTCAACCAGTATGCTTGTTTCACGTATGCAAAAAGCAGCTGAGAAAGAAAAATTGGAAGTTGAAATTAATGCAGTTCCTATTATGCAGGCTGAAAATATGTTGTCAGAATGGGATATTGTGATGCTTGGACCTCAAGTCCGACATCAGTTAAGCTATTTACAAAAGAAAGCCGATCATCAGACACCAATCTGTGTGATTGATATGCGTGATTATGGAATGATGAATGGTGAAAAAGTTTTAGCTGCTGCGTTAAAGGCCATTGGATAATCCAATGACCTTTTAATCAATATAGTTTTTTAATCGGTAAGATAGGAATTTATCATAATCACGATTAAAATAACACGCATATATACAATCTAATAAATATTGCAAAGAAGCTCTTGAAGAAAATGAAGCAATTTTCTCCTCTGAATCTTCATAAGAACAAAAATATAAATGATAATCAGCATATTGAGAGAGTTGATTTTCATGAGTTGAAGAAATGAGAATAACTTTTGCAGGAGTGGATTTTAAATCATACATGACATCCATTAGCCAAGGAGAACGATTGGCATAAGAAATAATCAATGCGACATCTCCTTGTTGACATGATGTAGCAGCCCAATGCTGATAGTATGACTGATTGTATAATTCAACACGTTGACCAATTTCCATCATATTTTGCTGAAAACTTTCAGCCATAAAGATGTTACCAACAGTGGGAAAAAGTAAAATATGTTGTGCCTGATAAAGCAGCTGAACAACTTTTAAAAATACATCTAAATCAATTAAATTAAAAGTCGATGTAAGTGTTTGTTCATAAAGTGATAACATCTGACTCATGATTTGATGATGTGTTGCATCTTTTTGAAAAGGATAATTATAATCTGTTTCTCTTTTTTCCTTTAAAAAAGCTTCATGTTGACTGGAAATAAACATTTTGAGTTGAGCTAATCCTGATAATTCAAGTTTTTCAATCACACGATATATGGTTGAAACAGAGACAAAACTTTTTTTAGCAAGTTGTTTAACATTACAGTCCATAACTTCTTGAGGATAATTGATGATGAAATTCACAAAAGTTTGTTCAGTTTCTGTAAAATCTGTAATTTGATTCATTTTTGTATATATATTCATAATGACACATCCTTACTTTTTCATTATAACAATCTTTTTCACTTTCTGATATAGAAAAAAATATCTTAATGAGAAAAATATCCATATGATGTTAAAAAGAAAGTTATAATAAATATAAATAAGGGAGGAAGATTATGAAGTATCGTTTAATTGCATGTGATTTAGATGAAACACTGTTAAATAGTGATCATCATGTTTGTCAAAGAAATGTTGAATTGATTCAAAAAGCTAAACAGCAAGGAGTAAAGTTTGTACCTGCAACAGGTAGATTATATCATTCTGTACAATCTACTTTAAAAGAGTTAGGTTTATATGACTTAGAAAATGAATATGTTTTATCAGCTAATGGTGCTGTTTTAACTGAAAATAAAAATAATCGTATTTTACAGTTTAAAGGTTTAACTTTTGATAAAACAAAAGAGATTTTTGAATTTGGTAAAAATAAAGATGTATGTATTGCTATTTATACATTACAGAATATTTATGTTTATCATTTAAATGAAAATGAAAAACAAAGAATGATGAATCAGGGAATTGATTATCAACTCATTGATGATCAGTCATTTGAAGATATTCAAAATGATGATATTGTAAAAGTTCTTTTTGAAACATTGGATATGGCTTATTTACAATCATTAGAACCAATGATGAAAGATATTATTGAAGGTGAAGTTGCTTTGAGTTATTCATCAGGAAGATATATGGAATTAAATCTATTAGGTGTTGATAAAGGACAGGGGTTAAGAGATTTGGCTCAATTATTAGATATTCCCCTTGTTCAAACGATAGCTGTAGGGGATAATTATAATGATCAGGATATGTTAGAAGCAGCAGGATTATCTGTAGCTGCTGGTAATGCTGTAGATGAAATAAAGAAAATTTGTGATTATACAACACAAGCTGATTGTAATAGTGGAGTTGTGGCTGAATTGATTGAAAAATTTATTTTATCTAAGGAATGAGTGTTGTAAAAAGAATTTTTGATTGATTTATGGTATGATAAGAATAGAAATGATGGAATGGGAGGAAATGAGTATGGATATTGTTTTATCAAGAATCTTAAAGTATTTAAATGGCTGTTTAGATAATGATCATATGTATAAGGTTGGATTATTTGTTGTTCATCATTATGTTGAAATGGAAGATTACTCATTAGATAAAATGTTACAGGTGGGTCATTTTACAAAAGCAGAAGTTTTAGATTTTTGTCAGCACTTAGGTTTTTCAACATATGAAGAATTTCAAGATGAATTGATAGCTGATTATATGTTACGTGTTTCTCAAATTCGTGCTCGTATGCTTGGGATTTCATCAGAACAACTCTTAGAACAGTTGGATTCGTCTTATTCAAAAGAAGAATTAGTGAAAGAACTGGAACAGATTTGTGAGTTGATTTTTAAGAATAAACGTGTCATTCTTATTGGTGCATTATATCCAATGAGTATAGCTGTTGAATTTCAGACAGATTTTATTACTTTTGGAAAAGAAGTTATTCAATATCATCATTTTATTGATGATTTCCAATTTCAAAAAGATGATGTTGTCATTTTTGTCAGTGCGACAGGAAGAACCTTACATGATTATTTAAAAGAAAGTGCTAATCAAAATATATCTGATGCACAAATTGTTTTAATGACACAAAATATTAAATATAAGAAAAAGAATGATTTAGGTGCAAATTATGTTATTCAGGTTCCTGGACGTTTTGATGGTATTCAATTTAATTATCAGATTATGATGATGTTTGATATTTTAAGAATTCGTTATTATCAGAAATATTATATTTAAAGACTTTAATGATTTCATTGAAGTCTTTTTTCTTGTATAATGAAGATAGGGGTGAAAGATATGAATATAGCGCTGATTGCTCATGATCAAAAAAAGGCTGAAATGATTGAATTTGTAAAAACATATGAAGATGTTTTGAAAAATCATCATTTGTATACGACTGGTACAACTGGTTTAAGAATTATGGAAAATACAAATTTAAAAGTTCAACGTTTTTTATCTGGTCCTTATGGTGGTGATCAACAAATAGGTGCTTATGTAGCAGAAGGCAAAATCGATTGGGTCATTTTCTTTAGAGATCCTTTAACAGCACAACCACATGAGCCAGATGTTAGTGCGCTTATGAGACTTTGTGATGTCCATCAAGTTCCACTCGCTTCTAATCAGGCTGCTGCTCAGTTAATGATGAAAGGTCTTATGAAATGATTTGTCCATATTGTCATCAAACGATGCAAATAGGATTTATACAAAGTGAAAAAGATTTGGTTTGGACACCACAAGGAGAAGTCGCAAATGTGTTTGTGAATAGGTTTAAAAAATATCAGATCCCACTGGTAAGAAGACATTTACTGAAAATGAGTCGTCTAAAAGTCTATCGATGTCAGAAATGTCAAATAGAAATAATTGATGAAAATGATTTAAAATGAGGAGGAAATCAATATGGAATATGAAATTATAGGAACACCACTTCCAGCTGTCGTGTGTTATTTAAAAAAAGGAGAGGTCATGTTAAGTGATAGTGGGGCAATGGCCTGGATGGATCCTTGTATGGAAATGGGAACAACAAGTAATGGAGGTATTGGAAAAGCATTTGGCAGAATGTTTTCTGGCGAAACGATGTTTTTAAATACTTACAGTGCCAAAGCAGATGGTAAAATTGCTTTTGCATCATCATTCCCAGGTGAAATTAGAAAATATGATATTGCACCAGGAAAAGAAATCGTTATCCAAAAATCATCTTTTTTGGCAAGTGAGCCAACTGTTGAAAGAAGTATTTTCTTTAATAAAAAAGCAATGACAGGTATTTTTGGTGGCGAAGGATTTATTATGAATAAATTATCTGGACAAGGTACAGTTTTTGTTGAAATTGATGGATCAACAGTGGAATATGACCTAGCACCAGGGCAACAGATTGTTGTTGATACAGGATATGTTGCAGTGATGGATGCAACATGTACAATGACAACACAATCAGTTCCAGGACTCAAGAATAAAATGTTTGGTGGCGAAGGTTTCTTTAATACAGTTGTGACTGGACCAGGACGTGTCGTTTTACAGACAATGCCAATTTCAGCCATTGCTGGAAGCTTAGCTCAGTTCTTCCCATCAGGTAAATAAGTCATACATATGTATGGCTTTTTCTGACTCATAAAGGAGGTTTGTTTGATGATTATTAATGCAAGTGCAAGAACAGATATTCCAGCCTATTATAGTGAGTGGTTTATGCATCGTTTAAAAGATGGGTATGTCTATGTCAGAAACCCTTATTATCCCACTCAAATCACTAAGTATTTATTAAATTCCGAAGTTGTTGATAGTATCATATTTTGTAGTAAAAATCCTCGTCCTATTTTATCCAAATTACAAGAATTAAAACCATATCACCCTTATTTTTTTGTGACTATAACACCTTATGGAAAAGAAATTGAACCACAGGTTCCACCTTATCAAGAAGTCATCAAAGATATTTGTCAAATATCTAAACAATTAGGAAGTCATTGTGTTTGTTTTCGATATGATCCCATTTTTCTCAATCAATATTATACAATTGAAAAACATATTGAAATCTTTGATGAAATGACAACCCAATTACAAGGATATGTGCATGATTGTGTAATCAGTTTTATTGATTTATATGCCAAAACAAAGAAAAATTTTCCAGGGATACAAGAAGTCACAATAGAAGATCAAAAAAGATTAGCAGCTGCCTTTGCAAAAATTGCCACTGATAAAGGAATTCATATCAAAACTTGTGCTGAAAGTTTTGATTTAAGTGAATATGGAATAACCCATGAAGGGTGTATCAATAGACAACTTTTAAAAGAAGTCACTGGATGTACGATGAAGGAATTGAAATCTCAGCCTTTAAGAAAAGAATGTCATTGTTATCCAAGTCGTGATATTGGTGAATATAATACTTGTATGCATGGTTGTTTATATTGTTATGCAAATGAAAATAAAAAGCAAGTGATTGAAAATTATCAGCGCCATGATCCCTTATCACCACTTTTAATTGGTCATGTTCATGATGATGACATCATCAAAGTCGCAAAACAAGAAAGTTATATAGAAAGGCAGTTATCATTAGATATATGAAAAAACAATGTGAAATACAGAGATTAAATGATGCTATTGAAGTTGATAAAGGAGATGGAACACATGTCTACTATCATATTTTTCCTGAGTATGAAATCCACCTTAATGAGATAATGCCTCATACGCTTCAGCAATGGCATTATCATTCTCAAATAGAAGAAGTGATTTTAGTTAATGAGGGACAATTAACATGTTATGAAGATAATCAGGGAGTCAAGAAACATATACTTTTCAAAGGAGATGTCATTTGTGTTCATCAATCTATCCATACTTTTGCAAATGAAACAGATCAGGTTGTTCAAATGACAGTTTTGAGATGTGTACCACAAGGCAAAGATCAAAGACAAATTATGAAAAATGATAAGACGCCTGTTACCAATAATAATCAAGATAAGAAAGGAATTAAAGAATGAAAGATTTAGAAAATATTTGTTTATCAGTTGAACATGATTTTGAAGGAAAATATCAGTCAGTTGCACCGGAAATTGTTCAAACATCATCATTTCAATTTCAAAACTTTGCACACTATGTGCAGGTGAATACTGCTCATGAGTTTGCTTATACTTATACAAGAGGAGACAATCCAACGCTTGAAATATTAGAAAAGAAAATAGCTCAATTAGAAGGGGCAGAGTGTGGAAGAAGTTTTGCCTCAGGAATGGGAGCCATTTCTGGAACGATTTTAAGTTTAGTTCAAAAAGGTGATCATATTATTATTGTCAACACGGTCTATGGCTCAAGTGTAAAACTCATTCAACAACTTCAAAAGTTTGGTGTGGAAAGCACCAAAATAGATGTGCAAGATACAAAAGAGATCTTTACATATATCAAACCTGAGACAAAGATGATTTACTTTGAAAGTCCTTCTTCACAAAGATTTGAAATGTTGGATTTAGAATTGATAGCTAATGTTGCTAAAGAAAAAAATATCTATACAGTGATAGATAACACATGGGCAACACCGTTATTACAAAATCCATTAAAACATGGCATTGATGTTGTTATTCATTCTTGTTCAAAATATATTGGTGGTCATAGTGATATTGTTGGAGGAATCGTTTTATGCCGCCAGGAGATTATGCAATATATAGATGATTTTGCACATATTTTATTAGGGGCAACGATGTCTCCTATGAATGCATGGCTAGCTATTCGAGGATTAAGAACTTTACCAGTTCGTTTGAAAGCACAAGAAAAGTCAGTATTAGAAGTCATTGATTTTTTAAAACAAGATATAAGAATAGAAAGAATTTTTCATCCTACTTGTAATGGTGAAAAGCAACAAGCTCTAGCAAACCGTTATTTAAAAGGATATGGCAGCTTGTTAGGGGTTGTTTTAAAAGATGCTTCTCCTGATGTCATTGAAAGATTTGTAGATGCTTTACATCATTTTACATTAGCTTATAGCTGGGGTGGTTTTGAAAGTTTGATTTTACCTGTCTTTAAAGGAAATAATCAGGCAGAATTGAAACAACGTGGTTTGGCTATGGGGCAATTAAGAATGTATATTGGTCTTGAAGAAACTGAGATTCTCATTGATGATTTAAAACAAGCATTGGATTATGCTTACAATAAAGATTAAATTATTCATAATTTTTTCATGATATTGTGACAATAATGAATAGAGTAACCATTCAATTGATATCCAATTGTATCTATTTCTAAATCCCTTAAAATGAAAGTATATTCAAAAAGGGAGGAAAGAATATGGATGTTTTTGCTGATAAGCTTGGACGTGTTGGAGCTTGGTGTGGCCAAAATAAATATTTGACTGCTATCAAAAATGCGTTCCAAAATTTTATGCCTGCAACAATTGCAGGTGCGATTGGTGTTCTTTGGACAAATGTTCTAGTGAACGATAATGTTGTCGAAGGAAATGCTCAAGGTTTAGGCGGAATATTTAGTCCTATTATGGCACTAGAACCAATCAATACTGTATTTTCTGCAATTCAATTTTGTACAATTTCTTGCATATCAATCGGGATTGTTATGTTAGTTGCTCAAGAAATTGGTGAAGCAAATGGGGAAAGTGGACCATTTCCATCAGTTTTAGGATTTATGGCATGGGCGGTGGTTACACCAACAACTTATGTAGCAACTGAGTTAGTTAGTGGTTTAAGTGATGCTGCTGGTCAATCTTTAACAATTGGAAATATTGTTGAGAATGCTGGAGGAAAACTAGCAGACGTGGGAACATTTTCAGGATTTAGCGCTGATTATATTGGAGCAACCGGTTTATTTACAGCCTTGATCATTGGAATTGGTGCACTTGAGATTTATGGACTTTTTAGAAAAATGGATGCTTTAAAAATCAAAATGCCTGATCAAGTTCCACCAGGAGTTGCCCGTGCTTTTGAAATTTTAATTCCAACATTTTTAACATTGCTGTGTGTTGGTATAATAGGATGGGCTGTTCAGCTAATTACAGGACAATATCTTAATGATATCATTAAAACTGCAATACAAGAGCCACTTATTAATATTGTTGGTGAAAATGTTATTGGTATATGTTTAATGTATACAATTGCTCAATTATTTTGGTTGGTTGGTATTCATGGTCAAAATATGATTTCAGCTGTTAAAGAATCTATTTTTAGACCAATGTTAATTGCTAATACTTTAGCATTCTCATCTGGTCAAAAAATCCCTCATATGTTTACATTAACTTCTTTACAGATGTTTGGTGAATTTGGGGGTTCAGGATGTACGATTGGTTTAATTGTGGCTATCTTCATTTTTAGTAAGCGAGAAGATAATCGTGCTATAGCAACATTATCCATCGTTCCAGGATTATTTAATATCAATGAAACAGTTGTTTTTGGTATTCCAATGGTCTTAAATCCAATATTAGGAATTCCATTCTTGTTAGTACCAGCAGTGGGATTAGCAGTAGGGTGGTTCTTAACATCAATTGGATTTTGTCCAAGGGTTGTTTTGGAAGTTCCATGGACAATGCCACCATTGTTATTAGGTTTCTTAGCTACTGGTGGAAATATTATGGGAGCAGTTTCTCAGCTTATTGTGATTGCTGTTGCAATCGTTATTTATATTCCATTTTTGTTGGCATATGAAAAATATCAAAATAAACAAATGAATATGGCAGAATAAACTTATATAAATAGAAAATCCATTATCAATTATTATGATAATGGATTTTTAAATAGACTATATTATATATAAATTAGTGTGGTTAGGATTGTCTTTTAGATATTATAAGTGAATATATGAAATTAACAAGATATTCAGCAGCGAATATAGAGCACATAACATCAATATTTTGATAATCTAAATTTCCAAAAAAGAGGTTTTCTTGACATAATTGAATAAGCTCTGTTTCAGTTTTAGCAGTAATAGAAATTGTATAAATTCCTTTTTCCTTTAATATTTTAGCAATGTTTAACATTGTTTCATTAGACCCAGTTAAAGAAAAAAGTACAGAAACATTTGATTGATAATTATTCATATTTTGAATATAGTAATAATTTAAACCATTTTGATAAGAACAATTTGAACAACAGCCTGTAGATTGTAATTTAAAAGCCATTTGTTCAGCTACATTTCCTGAGATACCAATACCATAAATATCGATTGAAGATGCACTCATTAAGCGATTACTTATTCTTATCATGGTATTTTGATCAATAAGTAAATTTGTTTCAATAAGTATTTTTTCATACAATTGAATAACTGTATTTTTTGTATCTTCATAAGAAGCAAATTTTTGAAAAGGCAATCCATTTAAAATATCTTCAGCTCTCCTATATTCTTTTTTCTCAATTGCAAGCTTGGTCATAAATTCACGATAGTTATTTAAACCTAGTTTTTTATACAAACGAATAACAGTTGATTGTGAAGAATAACTTTTATTTCCAAGTTCAGTACTTGTTAAATTCTCTATATTGTTTTTTTTATCAAGTATATATTCAACAATCTGTTTTTCAGAATCTGTTAAATATATGTTTCTAAGTTGTTCAATAATCATTTCTTATTTCCTCCTTAATTAAATAATATAATGATACATTAACAATGATTTCCATATTTTTATGAATAAACTATTCAATCATATCTATCCGACTTGTGATTGAAAGAATTTTTCATTAAAATATAATTGTCAATAGAGGACTTAAGCGAATCTCTTAAGATATTTTTGACCAAATAACTTTGTTGACAAAGAGAATGGGCATATATAATATGTCTATTTTCTTTTCGTTATTATAACATCATTTTTTATAAGCGTTATAACGACAAGGTGTATTGAGAAGATTTTTTCAATATTTTTAGTTAATTTATTCTTTTATTGAATGAATTATTTCATATGAAGATATTCAATTGATAAAACTATTAAGCTAGTAAAAGCATATGGTCATAAAGTAGGGTCTATAAATGTAATAAAAGAAGTAAAGCAGAAATCTATGATTATTTATGAAATATTGGGCAGAGGTAATGTTTGGTAAGAATGACAACTATGTTGAAGATCATGATTAAGATGTTATGCATCAGTTGATTATGAAAGAACAGTGCCGTCATGTTGCTGATTGGTTAAAAGAAGAACATTTAGAATTTTATCTAGAAAGTATTGATGGATTATTTGCAAGTGTAAACTTTGTAAGGGAAGCAGCACCTGTTTTAGAAATGATATTTGATGAGGCGTTGTATTGTGAAGATGTAAATGAGGTTAGTTTCATATAGAAGATATCAAAATCATCTTGAATCTATTAAAGCAATCTTGGATTTAAAGACAAGAACTTGGGGGGGAGTACGAGCAGTGGAGAATTATATTACTGATGATGTGAATAAAAATGGTTTACATACTATTTTGATTTGTTTTAAACTTATTTCATAATAAATTTGATTGTAAATATGTGACAATGATTTGTTGCTTTTTTACATTTTTTTTCATTTGTCACATATAATGACTTGAGGTGTTTCCATGATAAAAAAAATATTCATATGTTTAAGTGTTATGTTTCTTTGTTTAACAATTCCTCGTGTCCATGCTGAAGAATTAAAATTGGCACCCAATGCGGCTGCTTCCGTTTTGATGGAAGCATCAACAAAACAAGTCCTTAATTCATCACACGAAAATGATAAGCTGTTTCCTGCATCAACAACCAAAATTATGACAATGATTCTGTTATTTGAAGCAATTAATAAAGGGACTTTAAAATGGGATGATGTTTTAACATGTAGTGCTTATGCTGCTAGTATGGGTGGTAGTCAAGTTTATCTTGAAGAAGGCGAAAAGATGAGTGTTTCAGATCTTTTTAAGGCTATCAGCATTGCTTCAGGAAATGATGCCTGTGTTATGGTTGGAGAAAGAATTGCTGGATCAAATGATGGCTTTGTAAAGATGATGAATGAGAAAGCAAAAGAATTAAATTTAGTAAGTACACATTTTATGAATGCAACAGGATTGCATGATGATAATCATTATACTTGTGCCATTGACTTAGCTATTATGGCTGCCTATTTAATTCAAATTGGTGGTGAAAGATTATTTCAGACAACGTCATTATATGATAGCTATATTCGTGAAAATTCTGCCCAGAAATTTTGGTTAGTTAATACGAATAAATTATTAAAATCATATGAAGGAGCCGATGGATTAAAAACAGGTTACACAAAAGAAGCAGGTTATTGCATTGTTTCTACAGCCAAAAGAAATGGCTTAAGGCTTATTGCAGTTGTCCTTAAAGAAAGTGATCCAAAAGTACGTAATCAAGAAGTGTCTCAACTTTTAGATTATGGTTTCTCGCTCTATGAAAATGTCATTCTCTTTAAAAAAGATGATGTAATAGAAAAAGTCAAGATTGAAAATGCCAAAGTTAAAACAGTTGATGTGATTTGTAAGGAAGATGTTGTTTATGTCAAAGATAAGAGTTCGACAGATGAAGTGACTTATGAAATCAACTATACAGATTTACTACCACCAATTAAAAAAGGTGAAACGATTGGGCATATTTTATTAATGAAGAGCGATGTCAATATTGGTTCATTTGAAGTCACAATCAATCAAGATATTGAGGCATTAACATTGCCAGAGAAAATGTATAATTATTTGAAAGCCTTTATTTAAAACAGGAGAAAAAAATCTCCTGTTTTTTGCAGAATTTTTCTAGTTTTGTTGAATAAATTCTAGTTTTAGCGAATCGATTAACTTTTATTTTGAATTGGTATATGATAGGCACGAAGGAGGAAAGTACAATGGAAAACAGTATGGAAATTGAAGTTGTTAATCATTTAATTATTGTTCATTTTCAGGGTGAAATTGATTGTGTTATGGCCCCGATATATCGTCAGCAATTGAGTGATTTATTAGAAGAAACAAAAGAAGATGTTGTATTTGATTTTCAAAAAACATCTTTTATAGATAGTTCTGGTATTGGTTTGGTATTAGGACGTTATAATCAATTGAAATTTGACCATAGAACACTTATTTTAACTGGTTTAAATCAAGTCGCATATCGTTTATTTGAATTAACTGGGTTATTTCAGATTATGCCTTATTATGAATCGATAGATAATCTAAAGGAGGGTAGTCTATGAATCAGATGGAAATCAGTTTTAGTGCAACTTTGGATAATGAGAATTTTGCCAGAACAGCAGTTGGTGCTTTTTTAACACCACTGAATCCAACAATTGATGAAATTATAGAATTTAAGACCATTGTCTCTGAGGGTGTGAGTAATGCGATTATTCATGGTTATGATAATAGTCCTGAATGTCATGTTGTGATGAAAATGACAATTGAAGATCGGAATATTCAACTTATTATTCAAGATTATGGAAAAGGTATTGAAAATTTAGATCAGGTGAAAACACCTTTTTATACAACTGCAAAAGACTTAGAACATGCAGGGATGGGCATAACAATCATAGAAACACTAGCAGATTCATTAGAAATAGAAAGTGTTATCAATATAGGAACAAAACTAATCATCAAAAAAAGACTCAAAGATAATGGCAAGCTCTAAAACTTTAGATCTTCTTAAAAAAGTACGTTCAGGGGATGAACTTGCAAAAGAAGAAGTTGTTAAAGATAATCTTGGATTGGTATGGTCAATCGTTCATCGATTCAAGAATAGCTATTATGATAAAGAAGATTTATTTCAAATTGGATGTATTGGACTGATGAAAGCCATCAATCATTTTGATCCTTCATATAATGTTCAGTTTTCAACTTATGCAGTTCCGATTATTATGGGAGAAATCAAACGATATTTCCGTGATGATGGAACCATTAAAGTCTCACGTTCTTTAAAAGAACTCAATATTAAGGTGACAAAAGCCAAAGAAGTCTTACAGAATCAAAATAATGAAGAACCAACAGTAGAAGAAGTGGCAAAATATTTGGATGTTGATGTCCATGATGTTGTTGAAGCTATTGATTCCTCATATTATCCAACATCATTAAATGAACCTATTTATGAAAAAGATGGTTCCACCATCAGTGTTGAAGATCGTTTAATTGATAAAAGTGATGATATGTGGTTTGAAAAAATTGCTTTAGAAATGGAAATGGAAAAACTTGATGAAAAAGAAAAGATGATTATTTATATGCGTTATCAATTAGATTATAATCAGGAAGCTATAGCCAAACGCTTAGGAATATCACAGGTCCAAGTTTCACGTTTAGAAAAGAAAATTGTCACAAAATTGAGAACACGCTTAAAAGATGGAGAATAATGTGCTATAATAACGTAGGGTGTTGAAAATGGATAAAGAAGAAGTGAAGAAATCTTTACTTGAATATATAAAGGTGATTATTATTACGGTGGTTTTAACTTTGGGTGTTTTGTATTTTATACAAATATCTAGAGTTATTGGATCGTCAATGGAGCCAACTTATCATAATGGGAATATTATATTGGTTGATAAGTTCTTTTATAAACGTGGAGTACCAGAATATAATGATATTGTTGTGATTAAATATCATGTGAGTGCTGGTGAAGATCAGATTATTAAAAGAGTTATGGGATTGCCAGGCGATCATCTTGAAATGAAGAATAATCAGCTTTATCGTAATGGAGAGTTATTAGAAGAAGAATATATTAATGAAACAATGACTGGAAATGAAGATTTTTCTTATGATATACCAGAAGGAAAAATCTTTGTTATGGGAGATAACCGTAATAACAGTATTGATTCTAGGATGATTGGATATATTGATTTTGATGATCAGGTTGTTGGTCGTGTGTTTTTTAAGGTCTTTTGATAAGACCTTTTTATTTTGGAGGGTAAAATGAGAAAAAAAATAAGATATGATCGATTAATGATTGTAGGGCTTGTTTGTATTTTGGTGATATCTATTTTTATTTATATGTTAACGCAAAGAAAACAGGAACATGTTTATAGTGGAAATATTGAAACATATATAGGAACATATCGTCAAAATGATAAAGTTTATACATTTGATTTAAAAGCTTTTATAGAAAATGATCAATATTATATTTCTTTAAATGATATGTATAATATGATGATTATTTTAGATGAGAAATCAAAAGTCTTTATTAATCAAAATAAGCATGTTTTGACTTATCAATTGAGTCAAATTGATTATCATTTTGACTATGGTCATGATAAGATTGTATACAATAATGATTGTATTGACTTAAATAAGAAAAATGACCACATTTATATTTATCATAAAAATGTCTATATTTCTGTATATTATATAGAAAAATTACTATTGAATAATGAAAAAAAGATAAAATTTGAAAATAAAAACGCTATCATTGCATAAATTTTGTATTTTTAGTAGTCAAGGACAAATTTTTTTGATAGAATGTATGATAATCAAAAGAGATATACAGAGTATATCTAAAGAAAGGGTGGAATTATGGCGTATAAATTTAATATGACAAGAGGAAATGCAATCTTAAATTTCTCTGAAGAGTTTTGTCAAAGTCGTTGTCAATTGATTGAAAGTGAATCTTTTGCAAAGGTTTTAGAAAAATATATAAAAAACATTAAAAGAAAAGATACAACTATTTATGTTTATCTTCATAGTATTCAAGAAGATGATGTTGATTTATTAGATAACTTGAGAGGAATTTTCAAATTATTGTTAGTTATGTCTGTTGATGAAATTTGTGTGATTCGTCCAGAAGTTAAACCTTATTTTAAAGATAGAGATATGTTTATTGCTTTGGTTGAAGATATTTATTTATTCTGGAGACGTCTTCAAAGATATGCAGTTGTTTTCAATGAAACAAAGAGAGCTGGATATCAAAATGTTCAATTCGCAGATGCTCAAAATGAATTTGAAGAATTGGTTTTAGAAGTTTATCGTACAATTGAAGGAGCACTTGGTAAAAAAGATAAAGTTATGCGTCAAATTACAGCTGGGGTCAATGCTGGTTTAACTGTGACACATATGCGACCATTTTTACCATATGAGTATCGTAATTTAGATGAAATTCCTTTCATTGAATCAGTGGTTATTCATCCACCATTTATTGCTTATTCAAAACGTAATAAACGTGATGGTGTTTTCCCTGAAATGAAAACAAATCCAATTGAAGATAAGAAATTTGATGCAGACTCATGGTTCTGTTATCCTGCCAAAGTAGGAGATTTATTATGCTTTATTTATTTCAATGTTAAATTTATGGCACAAGGGGTTACACTTTGTAACTTGTTTGATTTAGCAGATGAATCAGAATATAGAAATAGAAAACCAGATTTAGTTTATGTCTATGGATATGAAGATGGTAAAGAAAATCAATCATTCTATCAAGATGAAGCTAACGATATGATTGTTGCTTTATTATCAGCAAATGATAATTTTGATTATTTTGGATATATGAAGAAAATGGTTTTAACTTTACACAATGTACAAAAGATTAATCATCGTGAATTACCAATTCATGGTGCAATGGTTAAAATGACACTTCATAATGGTGAAACAAAGAATATTGTTGTTATGGGGGATAGTGGCGCTGGTAAGAGTGAAACAATTGAACAGATTAAAGTCATCGGAGCTGCTTATGTTACTGATTTGAAGACAATTTATGATGATATGGGTGTCTTGTCATTAGGTGAAAAAGGAAAAGTGAAAACATCTGGAACTGAAATTGGTGCCTTTGTACGTTTGGATGACTTAGATGCTGGATATAGTTTTAAAGAATTAGATAGATCAGTCTTTATGAATCCAGATAAAGTGAATGCACGTATTGTTATTCCGATTACAGATTATAAAGATGTTGTTGCAAAACATGATATTGATATGTTCTTATATGCAAACAATTATGATGAAGGTGGAGAATCTTTAAGTTTCTTTGAAACACCTGAAGAAGCTTTAGAGGTCTTTAGAGCTGGAGCACGTATGGCAAAAGGAACAACAACTGAAATGGGAATTGTTGAAAGTTATTTTGCAAATCCATTTGGTCCTGTTCAAAGAAAAGAACAAACAGAACCAATCTTACAAGATTACTTTAAGAGAATGTTTAAACAAGGTGTGAAAGTTGGACAATTACGTACAAGACTTGGAATTAAAGGTAATGAACATAAAGGTCCAAAAGAAGCTGCTGAAGCAATCTTAAAATATGTGACAGGTGAAGAAGAATTAAAAGAATTACCTGCAGAAGAATAATCAAAAAGCTGTTGATATAGTGTCAACAGCTTTTTTAAAGGAATAAAATAATTATTTGAATAATAACAATGATTGTTATGATAATAAATTCTTGAAAATAATGATATTTCATAAATAAAAATAAACCATAACAAAACATTGGTAAACTGAGATAACAGGTTGGATAGATAATGCCAGTCCACCAGGGGAAACTTCCAAAGGTAGTCGCTATACTGATGCATTCAATGATCATGAAACTCATCATTAATAAAAATAAGGAATAGAAGATGATTCTATGTTTTTTCATTTATCATTACCTATAATTTCTGAGAAATATCCTTTCATCTTTATTATTGATGATTTTATGATATTTGTCCATAACATTATCAATATATAAGGAAAAAAGGTTCATTCGAACCTTTAATAAATTCCTTGAGAAATCATAGCTGCGACAACTTTTTCAAATCCAGCAATGTTTGCTCCTTTAATTAAATCATAACCTAAACCGTATTTTTGAGCAGCTGCTACAGAAGATTCATGAATATTAATCATAATTTGATGTAATTTTTCATCAACTTCTTCACTTGTCCAACTATAACGCATTGAGTTTTGAGCCATTTCTAAAGCTGAAACAGCAACCCCACCAGCATTAGCTGCTTTAGCAGGTCCTAATGTTCCACCATTTCCTAGGAAATAAGCAATAGCTTCAGGTGTTGTAGGCATATTGGCACCTTCAATAATATATTTCACACCATTTTCAACAAGTTGTTTTGCTTCTGCTAAACCAATTTCATTTTGTGTAGCACATGGGAAAGCCATATCTACTTTTAATCCCCAAGGCTTTTCACCTGGATGGAATTCACAGCCAAATTTTTCTGCATAATCTTTTAATTTTACATCATTGCTACTTCTGATTTGAACCAAGAAATCAATTTTTTCATCAGTTGTAATTCCTTCAGGATCATAAATATATCCATCTCTTCCAGAAATAGAAACAACCTTTGCTCCATATTCTCTTGCTTTTAAACAAACACCCCAAGCAACATTTCCATAACCTGAACATGCAATTGTTTTACCTTCATAAGTATCATTGAAATGTTTTAAAACTTCTTTACCATAATAAACTGCTCCAAATCCAGTTGCTTCTGGTCTAATTAAAGAACCACCATATGGTAAAGGTTTTCCTGTTAAGACACCATTTTCAAAAGCGCCTCTAATTCTTTTATACTGTCCATACATATATCCAATTTCTCTAGCACCAGTTCCAATATCCCCAGCTGGTACATCCACATCTGGTCCAATATGACGATATAATTCAGTCATAAATGATTGACAGAAACGCATAATTTCAGCATCTGATTTTCCTTGTGGATCAAAATCTGAACCACCTTTACCACCACCAATAGGTAAAGTTGTTAATGAATTTTTAAAAATCTGTTCAAATCCTAAGAACTTAATAATCCCTAAATTTACAGATGGATGTAATCTTAAACCACCCTTATAAGGTCCAATAGCACTTGAGAATTGCACACGATATCCTCTATTGACATGGACTTTCCCTTGATCATCTTGCCAAGGAACTTTAAACATTAAAGTTCTTTCTGGTTCAACCAATCTTTCTAAGATGGCCATATCTTCATACTCTGGATGAGCATTAATGACAGGTTCTAAACTTTCTAAGACTTCTTCTACAGCCTGAATAAACTCTGGTTGATCAGCATTTTTTGTTTTCACATCTTCCAATACTCTTTCAACATATTTCATAGTTTGAATCCTCCTTGCACATATTATATACAAAAATAAATAAAAAACAAACATTTTAATAAAATTTTCTTATTTTTTTCAAAAAAGCATAAAAATAAATCAAAAATTAATGAATATCCTGTATTATAATTGTTTTTTGATTGTCAAAAGTATGATAGAATGTGTATGGTGATAAAAAAATGAGTAAAAAATTTAAAGAATATAGAATGTTTATTGTCTGTTTGGTTATTTTTATAGCATTTGTAGGATTTGCGATTATGTGTGCTTTCCGAGGTCAAATGATGCAAATGATTGGTGCTTTGATGTTATCTTTGATTGCTTTGTTTTTATTATTAGCGAGATATAAAATGGCTTTGTTCGATGATGTGATGATGATTTATGAATGGAAAGTTGTGGCTATGTTGCCAACAATGATAGAATATCAAAATATCCAATCTATTGAAAAGAAATCTAAACATCATCTCATCATTCATCATACCCATACAAGTCATGTTTATGTTTTTGATAGTGATTTATTTATTGAAACATACAATCAATTAAAAGGAAAACAATAATATGAATTTAATTCTGATGATGTTGTTAGATTATATGAATAATCCACACATATCGATTGTTGACTATACTATAGCAAAGTATATTGTACATCATTATACGCTTATTTTTGATATATCAATTAATGAGTTGGCTGATTTGTTGGAAGTCTCTATTTCACAAATCAGTCGTTTTGTGCGTCATATTGGTTTTTCATCTTTTCAAGAATTTAAAGAAGCGACGAGATATCATGGTGAAAACCAGAGACATTCTATGATTCAAAAAGGCAAAAAACTTGATATGGATATTTATCAAAAATATATTCAAGAAGAAACGCAATATTTCTTCACTTATTTTGATAAATCATCATTGAATAATTTAGTTAAGGATTTTCATAAGTTTGATAAAATTGCATTGTTTGGAATTCTCAATAGTGGCAACGCAGCTAGAGAACTTCAATATAATCTAGCTTTTAGTGGTCAATTATGCATATCTATTACAGAGTTTCAAGCCCAACTTTCTTTTATCAAAAATGCTGATTCACAAACTTTGATTGTCATCTATTCATTATCTGGCGAATATGTCCTGGATAATGACTATTCACGATATTATCATACAATCCAAACTTTAAAGAGTAGTCAGTCTAAGATATATGTCATCACGAATCAATTAAAGGTCAAGTCTTTATCATATATTGATGACATCATTTATTTACCTGTTAAATATCATTTATATCAATATACATTACAATATTTTAATGATTGTTTGTTATTGGAATATCAAAAAAGCATAGTTTCCTAAAAATGGAAATATAATAAATGTTATTTATTTTATAATAAAATATGAATAAGGAGTTGATACATAATGAAAATGCATGATGAATGTTTGCCTTGTTTAGTGAATCAAGTGATTAAAGTGTCTAAAATGTGTCATGTTACACAAAAGGAAGAGTTGTATCATAAAGTATTTGATTATTTAAGTCATTTAGATTTTTCTTTAACGAATCCTGAAATTATAGGTATGACATTTCAATTAATAAAAGAACATATCAAAAATGATGATCCTTATTATGATTTAAGACATTATTATAATCAGCTTTTTTTAGGTCAATTGGATGATTTTCGTCAATTGATTCATCAGACAGATGATCCTTTTTTGCAAGCTGTCAAATATGCAATTGTTGGTAATATCATTGATTTTAATCCTATGCATACACATGATAAGGAAGATGTGATGAAATATTTTGAGAATATTGATCAATTAACTTTAGCGATTCATCATGTTCATGAATTATCTCAAGATATTCAAGAAGCAAAGACAATGCTTTATTTAGGAGACAATTGTGGAGAAATATGTTTGGATCATTTATTGATTGAAATGATTCATCAGATGAATCCTTACTTAAAAATATATTTTGCAACAAGAGGGGCTGCAGTTGTGAATGATTCTATTGAAGAGGATGCTTATTTCGTAGGAATGGATGCCTATGCTCAAATTATAAGCAATGGGGATGATTCGTTAGGAACTATTTTAGGGAGAACGAGCCAGGAATTTAATGAGATATATTCTCAAGCTGATCTTGTAATAGCAAAAGGACAGGCTAATTATGAAAGTTTAAGTGAAGAGATTTTTAAAAACATTTACTTTTTGTTGATGGTAAAGTGTGATGTGATTGCGCAAGACATTGGAGTTGCTATAAAATCAATGGTTTGTTTAAGTCAAAAGAAGAGGAATTATTGAGAAAAGAGAGTGATTTTGATAAACTTCTTTAATGAATTGATGGAAAAGAGTAAGATTGAAGGAACTTTTTACAAAAAGTTCTTTTTTTATTGTTTGATTTGTGCTAAAATGGTAAAAAATGAGGTGGTATTTATGAAAAAAACAATTTTAAACGTACAATTTCATCACCATCATTGGAACACGTAGGGTTATATCTCAGCATAGATACAACCCATTTTGCATATGTTGAATTTGGGTGTATCTAATGACTTAGGGATGAAACAGACGAGTCATTGAGACTCGTCATTTTTTTATAAGAAAGGGGAAGAGATATGGAAGAGTTTAAGTATTTAATACCAGAGGAAAGTATTGATGCGATTATGAGTAATGTGAGCTCATTGAGAGAAATTGAAGGACATTTAAGAGAGGTTTTTAATAAACATGATTATTTAGAAGTATTAATGCCTTCTTTTGAATATGTTGATTTATATAATGATATGGATATTGGCATTGAAGAGGATAAAATGTTTCAATTTATTAACTATGCTGGTAAACGTGTCGCTTTACGTGCTGATTTTACAGTTCCGCTTGCTAGACTTTATAGTAGTCAAAATGAGGCTGGTGAAAAGCGATATGCTTATTTTGGAAAGGTTTATCGAAAAGAAAAAAGACATAAAGGCAGAAGTAGTGAATTTTTTCAGGCTGGTATAGAATTATTAGGGAAACCAGGATTTGAAGGTGATTTAGAATGTTTAAGTATTATTCAGCAGACTTTACAATATTTAAAGTTAAAAGAGATTAAGATTGAAATGAGTTCGGCTAAATTCTATAAAAGAATATGCGAACTGGTAGATGATCATTCATTTGTTGATATTCTTAAAAAAAGAGATATTTCAGCAATGCAAGCATTAATCAAAAGAAAAAATATTCAAAGCCCTCTTAAAGAATTATTGATTCAGTTACCAGGATGTTTTGGGGATATTACTGTTTTAAAGCAAATGATTGATATGATTCAAGATCAACAACTAAAAGATGCTTTAATTGAATTAAAAGATTTATATGAAAAATTAGATTCACAAAGCCAGGCATGTTTTAGCTTTGATTTGGCTATGACACCAAGCATGAAATATTATACAGGTATTATGATAAAAGGCTATTCACCATATTCAGCTGAAACCATTATTAATGGTGGAAGATACGATCAATTAATGAATCACTTCCATAAAAATGTTCCTGCAATTGGTTTTAGTTATGATTTGAGTCATATATTAAAAGCCCTTGAAAAGGAGGAAGAAGCCAATGCTTAAGATTGCAATTACAAAAGGCCGTATTGAAAAACAAGTTTGTCAATTACTGCAAAAGAATGGTTTTGATATGGATCCAATTATTCATAAAGATCGAGAATTATTAATTGAAACAAGTGATGGTCTTTCAATGATTTTTGCAAAAGCAAATGATGTTTTAACATTTTTAGAACATGGTATTGTGGATGTTGGATTTGTTGGAAAAGATACTTTAGATGACAGTGATTTTCATGATTATTATGATATGCTAGATTTACAGATAGGGAAATGTTATTTTGCGGTTGCTGCTTATCCTGAATATAAAACCAAAGAATTTAAACGTAGAAAACGTATTGCTTCAAAATATACAAGCGTTGCCAAAGCCTATTTTAGTTCTAAACAAGAAGATGTTGAAATTATTAAATTAGAAGGTTCGGTAGAATTAGGACCAGTTGTAGGATTGAGCGATGCGATTGTTGATATTGTTGAAACAGGTTCAACACTTAAAGCGAATGGATTAGAAGTGATTGAAAAGATAAGTGATATTTCAACCAAAATGATTGTCAATAAAGTGAGTTTGAAATTTAAAAAAGATGAAATATTTAAATTAATGGATGGATTGAAAGGGGAAGAGTAAAATGTTAAAAAGATTAGATTTTAAGGGAAATTATGAAGAGATAGCAACGAAATTCTCAACACGTAAGGCTGATATTTCTAAACAGGTTAATGATGCTGTGAATGATATTATTGATGATGTTAAGAAAAATGGTGATAAGGCTTTAATGAAATATTGTCGTAAGTTTGATGGTTTTATGATTGAAGATCCTAAGGAATTGATTGTTTCAAAACAGGAAATATTAGAAGGTGTTTCTAGTGTTGGTAAAGATTTTATTCATATTCTAGAACGTACAAAACAACAAATTACTGAATTTCATAAAAATCAAATTGATAAATCATGGTCAATCTATAAAGAAAATGGGGTTATGATGGGACAAATTGTCAGAGGTTTAGAGAATGTTGCTTTATATGTTCCAGGGGGAACAGCAACTTATCCTTCAACTGTTATGATGAATGCCATCCCAGCTCAACTTGCTGGTGTTAAAAATCTGATAATTATTACACCTGTTAAAAAAGATGGAAAAGTAAACCCAACGATTTTAGCGGCTGCATATGTGTGTGGGATTGAAAAAATATATAAAGTTGGTGGTGCACAAGGAGTTGCAGCAGTAGCGATTGGAACCAATACGATTCCAAAAGTTGATAAGATTGTTGGACCAGGAAATATTTATGTTGCAACAGCAAAAAAGAATTGTTATGGAATGGTTGATATTGATATGGTTGCCGGACCTAGTGAAATCTTGATTATTGCAGATCAAAATGCAAATCCAAAATATATTGCTGCTGATTTGATGAGTCAGGCAGAACATGATAAATTAGCGAGTGCTATTTTGGTTACAACATCACAGTCATTAGTTAAAGCCGTTGATGAAGAGCTAAAAAGACAGATGAGTTATTTAAGTAGAACTGAAATTATTCAAGAATCACTGGAAAATTATGGTGGTGCTATTGTGGTTGAAAATCTTCAAGAAGCTTTTGATGTATCTAATTATCTGGCACCAGAACATTTAGAAATCTTAGTTGAAAATCCTTTAAATACTTTACCACTTATTCATAATGCTGGTTCAATATTTTTAGGAGAATATACACCAGAACCATTAGGTGATTACATGTCAGGAACAAACCATGTTTTACCAACTGGTGGAACTGCTAAATTTTATAGTGCTTTAGGTGTTTATGATTTTGTTAAATATTCATCTTATAGTTATTATCCAAAACAAGTGTTATCAACATTCCAGGAAGATGTTATTCAATTTGCTAAATTAGAAGGTTTAGATGCTCATGCAAATAGTGTTGCTGTAAGGTTTGAGGAGGATTAATATGCGTATTTCTACAATTGAAAGAAAGACTCATGAAACAAAAATAACAATGACTCTTAATCTTGATGGTTCAGGAATTGCTCATATTGATACAGGGGTTGGATTTCTTGATCATATGTTGGAATTGTTAGCATTTCATAGCCAATTTGATTTAGATGTTCAATGCATTGGAGATTTAAAAGTAGATAGTCATCATACTGTCGAAGATTTAGGAATTGTTTTAGGACAATGTCTTTTAGAAGCGTTAGGTGATAAAAAAGGAATTACACGTTATGGTCAAATGAGTATTCCAATGGATGAAACATTAGTCACCACTACATTAGATTTGAGTGGACGTCCTTATTTAGTTTATCAGGCTGAACTTAAAACTCAGCTTTTAGGAAATTATGAGACTGAAATGACCAAAGAATTTTTTAAAGCTGTCAGTGATCATGCTTTAATGACACTACATATTCAGGAATTATATGGTGAAAATACACACCATATTATTGAAGCTATGTTTAAAAGCTTTGCTAGAGCATTAAAACAAGCAGTAACAATTGATGAAAAGAATAAAAATCTTGTTGTTTCATCTAAAGGAGTTTTATAAATGAAAGGGGTGTATGATCTTGGTTGTCATTATTGATTATAATGTTGGGAATTTAAAAAGTGTTCAAAATGCTTTTTTAAGAATAGGGGTAGAGACAATTGTTAGTCGTGATCATGATGTGATTCGTCAGGCTCAAGGGATTGTTTTGCCAGGTGTTGGGACTTTTCCAGTGGCAATGGAAAATCTTGAAAAATATCAATTAATTGATATTCTTCAGGAAAGAAAAGATGCAGGGATTCCGATTTTAGGAATTTGTTTAGGAATGCAGATTCTTTTTGAAAAAGGATTGGAAATTAAAGAAACCAAAGGTCTGGGATTTTTACAGGGTGAAGTGAAGAAAATGGAAGTTGATGAAAAGATTCCACATATGGGATGGAATGAATTATGTTTTTGTCAGCAACATCCTTTATTAAAATATATTCATGAAAAAGATTATGTTTATTTTGTTCATTCTTTTATGGCTTTTCCTGCTGATGATGAACTTATTGCTTATTGTGATTATGGTGGTCAAAAAGTAACCGCAATTGTTGCTAAGAATAATGTCATGGGTTGTCAGTTTCATCCTGAAAAAAGTGGTGAAGTCGGAAAACACATTTTATTGGCATTTAAGGAGATGATATCATGATACTTATACCTGCAATTGATTTAAAAGATGGTGAAGCTGTTCGTTTATATAAAGGTGATTATCAACAAAAAAGTGTGTATTCTTCTCATCCTGAGGAGATTGCTCTTGCCTTTGAAAAGATGGGAGCAGATTATTTACATGTTGTTGATTTAGATGGGGCAAAAGATGGCATGACTTCTAATTTAAAAACAATTCAAAAGATTCGACAAGTTCTCTCTATTCCAATGGAATTAGGTGGCGGTATTAGAGATATGGCAACTGTTGATTTATATTTAAATGAGATAGGAATTGACCGTGTTATTTTAGGAACAGCTGCTATTGAAAATCCAACTTTTTTAAAAACAGCACTGCAAAAATATGGCCCACAAAGAATTGTTGTTGGCGTTGATGTTAAAGATGGTTTTGTTGCAACATCAGGCTGGCTTGTGAATACTCAGACACATTATCTTGATTTCTTAAAAGAATTAGAAAAAATTGGTGTAGAATATATTGTTTGTACAGATATTTCTAAAGACGGGACACTGTCAGGTCCATCATTTGATTTATATGAAGATATTCATCAGAAAAGTTCTATTCAATTTGTGGTATCTGGTGGAATTAAAGATGCACAGGATATTTACAAAGTGAATCAAAAGGGGTATTATGGGTGTATCGTTGGAAAAGCCTATTATGAAGGAAAAATTGATCTGAAAGAGGTGATAACATGCTTGCAAAAAGAATCATTCCCTGTTTAGATATTAAAGATGGAAAAGTTGTGAAAGGTGTCAATTTTGTTGGTTTAAAAGACGTTGGTGATCCGATTGAAATTGCTAAGCGATATGATGAGCAATGTGCTGATGAAGTGGTTTTTTTGGATATTACTGCGACTTATGAACAACGTGATATTATCAAAGATTTAATTCAAAGAGGTGCAAGTGAACTTTCCATTCCTTTAACTGTTGGTGGTGGGATTCGTACACTCGATGATTTTCGAATGATTTTATCAAGTGGTGCGGATAAAGTATCAGTGAATTCAGCTGCAATTAAAAATCCTCAATTAATTAAAGATGCTTCAGATGAATTTGGTGTTCAGTGTGTTGTGGTGGCTGTAGATGCGAAAAAACGTGATGATCAAAGCGGTTACGATGTTTATATTGCTGGTGGTCGTGAAAATACAGGGTTAGATTTAATTCAATGGGTCAAGCAATGTGAAGCACTAGGGGCTGGAGAAATTTTATTGACATCGATGGATCGTGATGGTACGCGTGATGGTTTTGATATTGAGATGTTAAAAGCTGTCATTGATGCTGTCTCTATTCCTGTTATTGCTAGTGGTGGTTGTGGTGGCATTGAAGATATTGTGGAAGTTTTTAAAGAAACTTCTTGTGATGGTGCTTTAGCTGCCTCATTATTCCACTATGGTGAAGCAACGATTGATCAAGTGAAAGAAGAATGTGCAAAACATTCAATACCTGTAAGGAGAAATTTATGAGACCAGATTTTGAAAAAGGAAATGGTTTAGTCCCTGCAATTGTTCAGGACTATCAAACCAAACAAGTTTTAATGCTTGCTTATGTTAATGAGGAAGCTTATGAAAAAATGTTAGCAACAAAAGAAACATATTATTATTCTCGCTCACGTGATGAACTATGGCATAAAGGCGAAACGTCAGGACATTTTCAATATATTAAAGGTATGTATTTAGATTGTGATGAGGATACTTTACTCATCTATGTTGAACAAGTTGGTGCGGCTTGTCATACTGGCACATACTCATGTTTTTTTAATGAAGTTTTACCTTATCGTTTTTCTCAAAATATTTTTCATGATTTATATGATGTGATTGCTGATCGAGCAGTTCATCCTATTGAAAAATCATATACAAATTATTTATTAGATCAGGGTGTTGATAAAATTTGTAAAAAAGTTGGAGAAGAAGCGAGTGAAACGATTATTGCTGCTAAAAATCATGATAAAGAAGAATTAATAGGAGAAATCGGTGATTTATTTTATCATACTTTTGTATTGATGTATCAACAGGGAATAACTGTTGAAGATGTTGAAAATAAATTAGCCCAAAGGCATCAAATTTCAGGAAATAAGAAAGATTTTCACACTCGAGGTGAATATTAATGAAAAATATTGTCAGTAAATATGTGTTAACATTATTTGGTTTATTGGTTGTCTGTACAATCATTCATTTTTTAGCAATCGCACCCACATTAGAAACATTTATATTAGATGATGTTTGTAGTGGGATTTTGCAGATGTTTTCACTATTTATTGCTGAACCAGTGATTTGTGTTATTATTATTGTAGGAATGATTAATCATCAGGAAAAACAATACTATGATTCAATTTCGTAGAGCTTCCTTAGATGATCTTGAACTTTTGGTTGGATTACGCTTGCATGATTTACAAATGTTTTCAAATCAGCCTATCCAACCTCAAATCATTCAAAATATTCGTCAATTTTATCAAGAAAAGCTATCACAGCATAGCTGTGAAACAATATTAGGATATGATCAAGAATATCTTATTGCATCTGCTTCGCTTTACCAATATCAGGTTTTACCATCTCATCAAAATCCAACTGGTTATGTTGGACAATTGACAAATGTCTGGGTGCATGATGACTATCGTCATCAAGGACTAGCTACACAGATGATCGACTATTTTATAAGTCATTATAAGGGTAAAGTAGGGATGATTTGTTTAAATGCTTCTCATGATGGTATGCAATTGTATCAAAAACTTGGCTTTATAAAGAAAGAGAATTATTTTGTGATGCATTTAGAATAATTATCTTTTTTCTCGTTTATACTAAGAATACCTAAGGAGGTAGAAAATAGGTATGAAATTAGAAGAAAGTCAAACAAAAGAGAATTTAATGCGTGCATTTGCGGGTGAATCACAAGCACGTAATCGTTACACATTTGCTTCTGGAGAGGCTATCAAACAAGGGTATCATATGATTGGCGATGTGTTCTTATTTACAGCCAATCAAGAAAAAGAACATGCTGAAATTTTTTATAAACATCTTGAACCTATGGCTGGAGAAACAATTTTTATTGATGGTGGATATCCAATTGATATTTCTAAAGATATCAAAACTTTATTAGATTATGCCAAACATAATGAATATGAAGAATATGGAGATGTTTATCAGCATTTTGCTGAAGTTGCAAAACAGGAAGGATTTTTAAAGATTGCACAGGATTTTAAGAATATTGCTGAAATTGAAAAAACACATGGTGATCGTTTTGGTCAATTAAGTCAATGGATTGAACAAAATGAACTTTATCATTCTTCTTCAAAGATTCAATGGATGTGTTTAAATTGTGGTTTTATCTTTGAAGGTACACAAGTTCCTGAAAAATGTCCTGTTTGTGATCATGATCAAGGATATTTTATTCGCTTAAATTATGCTCCATTTACAAAATAAAATGCCAAAAAGGCATTTTTTATTTTATCATATGATTTTCAACATAATAATGATAAAATAAATACATAGGAGTGATAAATGATGAATATATTTGCATTATTAAAAATAACAAAAGATTTCACTCATAGTGAAAAAGCCGTTGCTCAATTTATACTAGAACATCCCCAGGAATTTTTAAATATGAATACTAAACAAATAAGTGATGAATGTTTTGTTTCCACATCAAGTATTTATCGTTTATGTGATAAACTTAATCTTTCTGGATTGTCTGAACTCAAAGTTAAGATATCTGGATCTATCGATAATTATTTTAAAGATAACAATGACTTTGATTTTAATTTCCCGATTCGGCAAAATCAGACACATTTTGAAATCATTCATAAATTAAAAGAAGATTATGAGCAAACTGTTTTATCAACTTCTGAATTATTTCAATTAGATCAACTCAAACATACAGTTCATGCTATGAAAAAAGCCAAAGTCATTGATGTATATACATCAGCTGGTAATATTCCATTTGCTTTAAATTTTCAGTTTCAGATGTTAGAAATTGGTATTCGAGTTCATGTTCCTATTGATGAGTATCAACAACAGTTAACGGCTGCATCAAGTGATGAAACCCATTTTGCAATTATGATTTCCTTTGAAGGAAGAGGATTATTAGCACATACAATCCCTCTGCTTTTAAATCGAAATCAAACACCTATTTTATTAATCTCTTCACCAGATTATCCATTAGATGATTTATCATTTCAATATCATTTGTATATGTCTCATCATGAAGATCATTATCATAAGATTTCTTCTTATTCAACAAGACTCTCTTTATTATATATTTTAGATGTATTATATACCTGTTATTTTGAATTAGATTATGAAGAGAATCTGTCAAAAAAACTTCATTATTATCATCATATGACAAGTCATCAGTAAATTGGGAAAAAATTATTTTTTTTCATAAAAATAATAGAGAAATTTGAGAAAAAATAACATAATAAAATAGATATATTGAGATGTTATTGGGTTTTTATATAATTATTAAAAAGAGGAGGAAAAGTATGGATATTAAAGCAATTATGTGTGATGTGGATGGAACTTTGTTGACAAGTCAACAAGTTGTTTCACCAATGACAGTGGAAATGATTAAGGCGGCTAGAGAAAAAGGAATTTTATTTGGTTTATCAACTGGTAGAGATGTGAATAGTGTACGCACTTTATTAAAGACATGGGGTATTGATGGTTTGGTTGATTCAATTGTTGGAACTGGTGGTGCAGAAATTTATGATTATGTATTAAATGTTGAAAAATCAAGTTATCCACTAGATGGTGAATTAATCAAAGATATAATTAAGCATTATGAAGATATGGATGTGAATTTTGCAATTCCTTATGATGGTATCTTATTTTCACCTAAGGATGATCGTTATATTCAAACTCTTGCAAGAGATGATAAAGTTCCTTATGAAGTTGTAGACTTTAATGAATTTTTAAAAGAACCAAGACCAAAGTTAATTATTATTTGTGATCCTGAGTATATGGATAAAGTGGTTGAAAGAAGTCAAACATTTTCAAATGATCGTTTTAAATCATCTTCATTAAAAACAGCCAGTATTTTATATGAATATATGGATCCACGTGTGACAAAAACACATGGATTGGAAGAAGTTATGAAAATGCATGGATTGTCAATGGAACAGTTATGTACATTTGGTGATGCTGATAATGATTATGATATGACAATGAATGCTGGTGTTGGTGTTGTGATGGCCAATGGTAGTGATAAGACAAAGAGTGTCGCAGATTTTATTACTGATGATAATGATCATGATGGCATTGGAAAATTTATTCAAGAACATATTTTATAAAGTAAAAAAGTTTTGGCTTAGACCAAAACTTTCTTTTTCTATATAAACAAATCTGTTGATAAATAACGATCGCCACCATCAGGAAGAATGACAACAATGTTTTTATCTTTATTTTCATCTTTATAGGCTAACACTTTCCCAATATGCAGTGCGGCACCAGAAGAAATACCAACCAAAATTCCTTCCCTTTTTGCAAGTTCACGAGCCGCTTCAAAAGCATCATCAGTCGTAATTGTCATGATTTCATCATAGATATCCTGATCTAAAATTTCAGGAATGAAGTTGGCACCAATTCCCTGAATTTGATGTGGTCCCGCTTTTCCTTGTGTGATAACAGGTGAATCAGCAGGTTCAACAGCGACAACTTTCATATGAGGATGTTTGGACTTTAAGTATTGACCAATCCCACTAATCGTTCCACCCGTTCCAATTCCAGCAACCAAAATATCAATTTGACCATCCATCTGTTCATCTATTTCTGGACCGGTTGATAAATAGTGCGCTTTAGGATTACTTGGATTGACAAACTGGCCTGGAATAAAACTATTTGGGATATCTTTGGCTAATGCTTCTGCTTTGGCAATAGCTCCACTCATTCCTTCATTTCCTGGTGTTAAGATAAGTTGTGCACCAAAGGCAGTCATTAATTTTTTACGTTCTTCACTCATTGTTTCAGGCATAACAATAATGACTTGAAAACCTAAAGTCGCACCAACAGCACAAAGACCAATTCCAGTATTCCCGCTTGTAGGTTCAATAATTGTAGCTCCTGGTTTCAATTGTCCACAATTCATGGCGTCTAAGATCATTTGTTTAGCTACACGATCTTTAATACTGCCAGCTGGATTATAATATTCTAATTTTGCAAAAAGATGAGCTTTTAAATGATTTTGCTCTTCTATATGATGTAATTGCATGATTGGTGTATGACCAACTAAATCATTAAAACTATGATATATATTCATATTGATTCCTCCGTTTTGTTATGTTTATTATAGTTTTGAATCTTAGAAAAATCAAAGAATTTGATAATATCTTTTCACAACTGTTAAAAAATGATAAAATAGGGAAAAATGGAGGAGAAGTATGAGAAAAATTGATTATCATATGCATACATGTTTTTCAGCAGATAGCAATGCCAATCCACGCGAACACATTTTAATGGCAATAGAAAAAGGCTTGGATGAAATATGTTTTACAGATCATAAAGATTTTCAGTATCCAGGTTGTCCTTTTGATTTAGATGCTGATGCTTATTTTTATACATTAAGACAATTACAAAAAGAATTTGAAGATCAAATCAAAATAAAAATTGGTTTAGAAATGGGTTTAGATGTTGAATTTATTGAAGACATTAATAGTTTTGTCAATCGTCATGACTATGATTATGTGATTGGATCGATTCATGTCATTCATCAAAGTGAGTTTTATGATCCTGCTTTGTTTTTTAAAGGAAAAAGCAAAGCAGAAGCTCATCGTGAATTTTTTATGAATACTTTAAAATGTGTACAGACATTTGACTGTTTTAATTGTTTAGGACACTTGGATTATATTTGTCGCTATGGTCCTTATGATGATAAACATGTTGAGCATGCTCTTTATCAGGATATTATTGATGATATTTTAAAAACGCTTATTCAAAAAGATAAGGGTATTGAAGTGAATACTTCTGGTTATAGGGATTTAAAAACATGTGGTTTTCCTAATTTTGATATTGTACAAAGATATTATGATTTAGGTGGACGTGTAATAACTGTTGGGACAGATTCTCATACAAGTGATCGGGTAGGAGAACATGTTGAAGAGGTTTTAAAAGAGTACCAGCGAATTGGTTTTGAAGATGTTTCGACTTTCACAAAAAGGGTTAGAGATTAACAATGTTCTATGATATAATAGAAACATGTGATAAGGAGGGACAAAGATGATTTGTTATCAAAAAGAAGATATAACAGATTTAAAAAATTATGAAGGGCAGTATTGTATGCCTAATGCCTTGTTTGATACAATGCAATATAAATTAGTGCGATTAGAAGTGAAATGGGCATATGTGGCATGCTTAAATGTGATGTTAAAGAGTCCATCATTTGATAAAGAGGGGAAAGCCTTTATTAAAGATGATAATCCACAGATTATAACAATATTGAAAGATTTAGCACATAAGAAAGTTGACCAGGAAAAAATTGATGGTTATTTAGAAGAATTAGAAAATAATGGTTTAGTGGAAAAAAATGGTCGAGATGTTTATTTAAAAAAGATATGTAATGTTTTCTAGAATAGAGATTTCTCTATTCTTTTTGAAAGGAGTTTTTTATGTTTGGATTCATAGTGAAAAAGTTTATAAAAGATTATCAGGATACACATTTATCTCAAGTCAGAGAAAAATATGGTATTGTTTGTAGTATTTTATCCATTATTTGTAATGGATTTATGGTTGTTTTTAAATTAATGTTTGGTTTCTTAACAAAATCAGTTGCTATTCAAGCAGATGGATTTAATAACTTATCTGATATGGGAAGTAATCTTGCAACATTATTTGGTTTTAAAATGGCTGGAAAGCATCCTGATTCAGATCATCCCTATGGACATGGACGTTATGAATATATAACAGGATTGGTGATTGCATTTTTAATTTTATTAGTTGCAGTTTCAGCATTGAAAGAATCTGTTATGAAAGTTTTTCAACCTGAAAAACTTAATTTTCAGATAACTGCAGTTGTTGTTTTGATTGTCTCTATTCTTATGAAATTATGGATGTCAGCATTTAATAGAAAAGCTGGTGAATTAATTCAATCAACTTCACTTAAAGCAGCTGCTCAAGATAGCTTAAATGATGTTATCACAACATTAGCAACACTTATTTCACTATGTTTAAGTTTGATTACGGATTTACCAATTGATGGTATCATTGGAACGATTGTTTCTTTGTTTGTATTGAAGTCTGGTGTAGATATTTTTAGGGACACTGTTGATCCATTATTAGGACAGGCTCCTGATAAAGAATTGGTTAATCAGATTTATGAGTTCGTCAAAGGATTTGATAAAGTGATAGGAATTCATGATTTTATGATGCATGATTATGGTCCTGGTAGAAAATATATGACTTTTCATGCTGAAGTAGATAGTCGTGAAAATATTATGGAAATTCATGATCAGATTGATTTAATTGAAAGAGAACTGTTAGATAAGTTTAACATTTTAACAACAATCCATATGGATCCAATTGATATGAATGATGAATTAACACAAGCTTTAAGAAAACAAGTTAAAGAGATTGTTCATCATATGAATGAACAATATAGTATTCATGATTTTAGAATTGTGAGTGGTCCTACTCATACGAATTTGATTTTTGATGTCTTAATTCCGGCTTCAGATGATATCGCACATCGTGAATTAAAGTCTCGTATTGAAAAAGAAGTTCAGAAATTAAATTCATCTTATTTTTGTGTTATTCAAATTGATCACTCTTTTATTTAAAAAAAGTGAAAAAATGTTTGACAATTCTTTATATAAAGGATAATATATTATCAACAACAGTGAAGAGAAGAGTAATTTATGGATTCCTTTTTAGAGAGTTCTTGGTTGGTGAAAAAGAACAAGGTTAAATAAATGAAGATGGTCTTGGAGTTTCATTAGTGAAGTTATTTAGCTAATGGCGGTCGTACCCGTTATAGTACTAGAGTATGTTGGTACTTGAAGAGGTTGTTATAGTGATATAACAATGAATAAAGGTGGTAACACGGGTGATGACTCGTCCTTTTGATAGGACGAGTTTTTATATTATATGGAGGATATAGGTATGATTGAATTAAAAAATATAACAAAGATATTTCATACTCAAAAAGGTGATATTGAAGCTTGCCGTAATGTGAATTTAACAATTCATGATGGGGAAATCTTTGGTGTCATTGGTTATAGTGGTGCTGGGAAGTCAACATTGGTCAGAATCATTAATCAGTTGGAAAAACAAACAAGTGGAGATGTTTTGATTGATGGAGAGAGTATTTCTCAGTTAAGTGCTGATAAGCTTCGTCAAAAGCGTACAAAGATTGGGATGATTTTCCAGCATTTTAACCTTTTATGGTCAAGAACAGTCCAAAAGAATATTGAATTACCATTAGAGATTGCTGGTCTATCTAAAGAACAAAGACAAAGTAAAGCAGAAGAATTGATTAAACTTGTTGGATTGCAGGGGAGAGAGAATGCATATCCAAGTGAATTATCTGGTGGACAAAAACAACGTGTAGGGATTGCCAGAGCACTAGCTAATGATCCAACAATTCTTTTATGTGATGAAGCAACCAGTGCGCTTGATCCTGATACAACAGAACAAATTTTGGAATTGTTAATTCAAATTAATAAACAATTAGGAATTACGATTGTGATGATTACTCACCAGATGGAAGTTGTTCAAAAAATCTGTCATAGAATTGCTGTAATGAGTGATGGTGAAGTCGTTGAGGAAGCAAGTGTTAAAGATATATTTGAACATCCTCATCATGAAATCACAAAACGTTTTGTAAGAGATTTATCAAGTAAAATTGATGATGATAAATTAAATGATAATTTAAAACAAATATATCCTGATGGAATTTTATTAAGATTAACTTTTGATGAAGACATTTCAAGACTTCCAATTGTTTCAAAAGTCATTAAAGAAACAGATTTAGATTTAAGTATTGTTTCAGGAAACTTAACAAATACAATAGATAGTTCATTTGGTGTCTTAATTGTTAATGTTCTAGGTGGACATAAGCAGGATTATGAAAATATTATTCAGAAATTTAAAGATTATCAAGTGATTGTGGAGGTGATCTAGATGAGTGAATTTTTAGGACAAATTGATTGGGATGCTATGATTCTTTCCATTCAGGAAACATTGTTTATGACTTTCTTCTCATTATTGATTGCAGTTGTGTTAGGATTTGGCTTAGGCATTATTCTTTATGTTACTAAAGATGATGGATTGTATCCTAATAAGGTGATCAATCGTATCTTAGATTTTATTGTGAATTTACTAAGAGCTGTTCCATTCATCATCTTAATATTTATCTTATTACCAGTTACAACATTTTTAGTCGGAACGATGTTAGGAGCAAAAGCAGCATTACCTGCTCTCATCATATCCAGTGCTCCTTTCTACGCACGAATGTGTATGATTGCATTAAGTGAAGTAGATAAGGGTACAATTGAAGCAAGTAAAGCAATGGGAGCAAGCAATTTACAGATTATTACTAAAATTCTTATTCCTGAATCAAAACCTGCTTTAATATCAAGTATAACAGTGATGGGCATTTCGCTTGTTGGCTATACTGCAATGGCGGGATGTATTGGTGCTGGAGGACTTGGAAACTTGGCTTACATGTATGGATTTGTAAGACAAAATATGGCAGTTATGTATACTGCAACATTCTTTGTACTCATTATTGTATTTGTGATACAAGGAATTGGCGACTATGTTGTCAAGAAAATTGATAAGCGATGAAAGGGGAAAACAAAATGAAAAAATTATTAAAAATCGCATGTGCATTATTATTAACAGTGGGAATTGTAGGATGTGGAAGTCAAAGTGGAACAAGTAATGAGAAAATATTAACAGTCTCAGCAACTTTAGATCCACATGCAAAAATCTTAGAACAGGTCAAACCTATCCTAAAAGACAAGTATGATATTGATTTAGAAGTGAAAGTTTTGGATGATTATTATATCTTTAATAAAGCATTAAATAGTGGAGAAGTAGACGCTAACTATTTCCAGCATAGACCTTTCTTTAATGAAGATGTAGATAAGAATAACTATGACATTGTTGAAGCAGGAGCTATTCATATTGAACCATTTGGTTTCTATTCAAAAACAATTAAATCTAAAGATGATATTAAAGATGGAGCAGAAGTGATTATTTCTAACTCAGTAGCAGATCATGGTAGAATTTTAGCTATCTTAGCAGATGCTGGATTAATTACAATTAAAGATGGTGTCAAAGTATTGAATGCAACTGTTAAAGATATTGCAACAAATCCTAAAAATTTAAAATTTACTGAAATTAAACCTGAATTATTAGCCACTTCTTTTAAAAATGGTGAAGGTGATTTAGTCGCAATCAATGGAAATTATGCATTACAAGCTGAATTGAATCCTACAAAAGATGCTGTGATTCTTGAATCAGTTGATGCTGATAATCCATATGTTAATATTGTGGCTTGTCAAAAAGGACATGAAAATGATGAAAAGATCAAAGCCCTAGTTGAAGTTTTAAAATCAGATGAAATCAAATCATTTATTGAAAAAACTTATCAAGGTTCAGTTATTGTTGTTGATTAATATAATCATTTGATAAATATGATTCTCTTTAAGGGAATCATATTTTTATTATCTTCAAGTTAAGATTATTTTAAAAATGAGAGAGTTTTGGTTTGAGAATAAGCCTGAATAAGGTATAATAAGCAAAGAGGTGATTTTGTGTGAGATTATGTTTTAATAATTTTTTATTCGCTTTTTCATTTGCTTTAGATTGTGTCGAAAAAGATTATTTTCATACAGCGAGTTTTCATGGAAAAAGAGTAGCATATCTTTCCATGTTATTGGGTGAATATTTTCAATTAGATAAAAATCAAATGAATGATTTAATAGGTTGTGCTATTCTTCATGATAATGGATTAACAGAAAATTATAAATATACTGATAGTGTTACAGAAAATGAATTTTTAAAAATTCATTGTGTTGCTGGTGAAGAAAACATATCTTATATTCCTTTTTTCAAAAATGCACAAAATATAATTAAATATCACCATGAAATGGCAAATGGTGAAGGACCTTTTGGTTTAATGACTTCACAAATACCATTAGGATCACAAATCATTCATGTTACAGATTATGTAGATGTTAATTATCATCTACATAATATGAGTGAAGATGAATTCAATAATATGTGTGATGATCTTAAAAAGTTAAAAAACATTCATTTTGATGAAAAAATAATTGATGCATTTTTACAAACAATCACATATCCATATATTCAACAATGTCAAAATGATTTAAATCAATTACTAAATTATAATATTCACAATATTTATCATGATTTTACCCAATCAGAAATGTTAGCCATATGCCGTTTATTTGCTCGTATTATTGATAATAAATCACCCCATACAAAATCTCATTCAATAGGTGTAGCAACAAAAGCTGCACAAATGTCCCTTTATTATGGTTATGATGAAGATTTAATGCTGGAAATGTTTTTTGCTGGAGCAATGCATGATGTTGGAAAATTGGTTATTGATCGGGATGTGTTAGAAAAACCAGCGAAGTTAACAGATCAAGAATACACTTATATGCAAACCCATGCATATTATACGTATAAAATTTTAAATGATATGGATTTAGGTGATATTGTTCATTGGTCATCTTATCATCATGAGAAACTTGATGGAAGTGGTTATCCCTTTGGAAAGGTTGCTGATGAATTAGATTTCAATGATCGATTAATGGCATGTTGTGATATTTATCAGGCTCTAACAGAAAATCGACCATATAAAGAAGCTCTATCGCATGAAAAGACAATTGAAATTATGCGAAATATGGTGAAAATGAATAAGATTGATGGTCGTATAGTAGAAGATATGAATAAGGTTTTTAAAGATTTGAAATAATGATGTTAAGTGGATGAGGGTGAGTAGAAAATGAATTTTACGATACAGATGATAGGTGTTATTGAAATCATATTTATAAACATGTATATATTTCATAAAAATGTGAAGCGTCGCTATTCATTGTTCTTGACACTCTTTGTGATTTTAATATATACAGTCATATTGATAGGAATTGGTGTTAACTTGATTCAAGGATTAGGAATGTATGGAAACGGTAATGGTTTATTTACCCTTTTAGGATTCTTTTATTTATTACCTTTTCATTTTTTATACGAAGGGCAAACAATGAGACATTTTGTAGTGATATGTTCTGCCTGGATTTATACTTTAATTGTATTTTCTATTTCTATGCAGTGTTTACATTTTGATTTTTCTATCAATCCATACTTAACAGTTGTTATTTGTGAGACGCTTTTATTTCTATGTACATATCATTATGTGGATAAGTTTATTACTCATATTTATATTTATTTACTGGATAGTGTTGAAGAAAAGGTTCAAAAATATTTAGAACAAGCAAGCTTGTCATGGTTTTTGTTAGCATTTTTAATTAATTTACATTTTGTATTTGATGATAATATCTTTTTAAAAATAGCAACTATGATTGTTATTTCATTGACGGTGATTGCTCATTTTCAATTGATTTTTGATATCTTGCAAAAACGAAGTGAAATAGGTTCTTTACAAAAACAAGTTGCAAAAGATGCCTTAACTCAACTTGGAAGCCGAATAGAATTTCATAGAAGAATAGATCAGTTGATTGCACAAAAAAAGCCATTCTATCTGATTTATCTTGATTTAAATAATTTTAAAGGAATTAATGATCAATTTGGACATTTAGTTGGAGATGAATATCTTATTGTATTTGCTAGAAAATTGCAATCTATTGCAAATCAGAATCATGTTTTTCGTATTTCTGGTGATGAATTTATTATTTTGGATACAGACTATCATATTGAGCATATTCTAGAAAAACTTTGTCAAATTGATTTTGTTTTGTCATCACCTTCTGTTTCTTTTAGAGGAGTTAGCTATGGTTGGGTAGAATACCCTCAGGATGCTAAGAAGGCTGATGAACTTATACATATTGCTGATCAAAGAATGTATGTAATGAAAGCAAAAGGCGGGAAATAATTCCCGTTTTTTAATAACTTTGTATAAAATTTATTAATGATTTTGTATTCTATTTTAGAAAGGTTTATAATATGATAAAAGGTGGGAGATGATGAAATGAAAGTTTTATTAGTGAATGGAAGTACGCATCAATTTGGATGTACGTATACAGCTTTAAAAGAAGTAGCGAAAGCATTGGAAGCAAATGCAATAGAAACAGAGATTTATTGGATAGGAAATCAATCATATAGTGATTGTATAGCTTGTGGAAAATGCCGAGAAACAGGTGAGTGTGTTTTTCATGATGGTGTCAATATTTTAGTTGATAAAGCAAAACAAAGTGACGGTTTTATTTTTGGAACACCTGTTTATTATGCACATCCTAGTGGTAGAATTTTAGATGTTTTGAATCGTGCCTTTTATTCTGGCAGTAAGCATTTTGCTCATAAACCAGCGGCTGCAATTGCAAGTGCAAGACGTGCTGGTACAATTGCTTCAATTGATGTTCTTAATAAATATATGACAATTAATCAAATGCCAATTGTTTCATCAACTTATTGGAATGAAGTTCATGGAAATAATCCTGAAGAAGTCTTAAAAGATGAAGAAGGAATGCAAACAATGTATAATTTAGGAAATAATATGGCATGGTTACTTAAGTGTATAGAATTAGGAAAACAAAATGGAATAGCAGTTCCTGTTAATGAAAAAAAACATACAAATTTTATTCGTTAGAAAAGTTATCTTGAGGGATAACTTTTTTTCACTTGATTTTCATTTTCTTATGCTAAAATAAGATAAACAGATGCCAATTACAAATAATGAGGAAGGAAGAAAGCTATGAAAAGAATACTTGTGGTAGAAGATGATGAATTCATTCAAACATCTTTAAAAGATGCATTAGAAATGAAAAATTATGAAATTGTTCAAGCACACTGTGCTAAAGAAGCTTTGACATTATTGAATGAAAGTATTGATTTAATTATTTTAGATATTCAACTCCCTGATAATAATGGAATTGTGCTTTGTCAGCAAATTAGACAAACATATTCTTTGCCAATATTATTTTTAACTTGTCAAAATAATGAAGATACAATTGTTGAAGCTTTGAATGCTGGTGGAGATGATTATGTCTGTAAGCCTTTTGGAATCAAGGAACTGTATGCGAGAATTGAATCACTCTTTAGACGTGTTCCTATCCATTGTGATGTCATATATACAGCTGATTTAAAAATCAATACGCAGACATACAAAGTTTATAAAAATAATCAAGAAATGGATTTAAGTATTGTTACTTATCAAATCTTACTCTGTCTTGTTCAAAATCAAGGTATTGTTATAACTCGTCAACATTTACTTGAATTAATTGAACAACTCACTATGCATTTTGTTGAAGATAATACGCTTTCTGTACATATGAAAAGATTACGAACTAAATTGGGAACTTATCAGGGACAACCTTATATTGAAACACTAAGGGGAGTAGGCTATCGATGGATTCAATAAAAAAAACACATGTGATTCTTTTGAAAATATATATGATTCTTTATTTTCTTGCATTCATTGAAATTCTTCTTTATTTACTACAAAAGAATATGGTTTATTTGTATTGTGAATTCATCATTTTATTAGGGTTAGGAATAAGTGGTTATATCCTTAAATATGATAATCAAAAAAAACTCAAGTATTTGATTCATTGTAGTGATGCCATACTTGAACAAAAGCCAATTCAAATCATAGATGGTGAAGGTGATCTAAGTTTGCTTTCACATAAGCTTTATTTACTTCATAAACGCTATTATACATTCATTGATACAATGGAAAAAGAACAGTTAAAATTAAAAGATTATATTGAAGATATATCACATCAGTTAAAAACACCCATAACTTCAATGCGTATTAATGAGGAACTATTGTTAGAAACAATGGAAAATAATCAACAAAAAGCAAAAGTACAGTTGATTTATCAACAAACACTTAAAATGAATCAGCTTGTTAATGATTTATTAACATTAGCATTATTAGATTCCAATAGTATTCAATTCAAATTTCAGCCAGAAAAAATAATCTATTTAATTGAAGACGTTGAAGAAAATCTTGCGTATTTAATGGGGAAACAAGATGTTCAATTTCATCTTTTATGTCATGATGAAACACTCATGTGTGATCATCATTGGTTTGTAGAAGCTTTAGAAAATATATTGAAAAATTGTATTGAGAAAAAGTCACATAATTGTATTGATATCCTTGTGGAGGAATATGAAACAATAATTCACATTATTATTCAAGATCATGGTGAGGGTTTTGATGAAGAAGAAATTGAACATCTTTTTGAACGTTTTTATCGTGGACCAAAAACATCTACGACAGGGGTTGGAATTGGTTTATCACTCGCTAAGGAGATTATTGAGAAACATCATGGAATGATTAAAGCTTATAATCAAGATGGGGCAGTTTTTGAAATAAGCATTCCTAAACTTTTGGCAAAGAAAAAAATATAAGTCACTTATTTTTAAGATAATGAGAGTATGATCAAGATGAGGAGGGATATTTATGAATAAAGTATTATATCGGCTTGCTTATCAAAATATTAAAAAATATAAGAAGCATTTTATAATGATGTGTGTGCTCATCTTAGTAATGACATTATTCTATGATTCTTTTATGATAGTGCAAAAGTCAACATTTGATGTTAATCGAAAATATAATGTTCAGCAATATGGTCATTGGTATATTCAAGGTATTATTGAAAATCCTGTTGCTTTTGATAATATTGCCTATCAATATGTACAAGAGGAAGAACGTTTTCTTTATGGTTATCTCTATGACCAAGGAGAAACAAACGATGGATTAAGCGTAGGCTTTGTTGATGAAGATTTTTGCGATCTTTGTGCTAATCAGATCATTCAAGGACAGTTACCTAGACAAGCTGAGCAAATTGCTATATCACAAACTGTTTTTGAAGAAGCGGGATATACACTCCATCAAAAAATCACTTTAGAATTACCAATGAGTGATTTGAGTGAATTTGAAATTGTTGGGGTGGTTCATAATTCGCAAGAAGGCTATTTTCCTGATATTTATACAGGAATTGATAATCAGTATCAAAAAATCAAGATTTTTAGTGATCGACCATTGCTTGTTGAAAATGGGATAGAAGGATATAGTGGAACATCACTACAAATGGATGAAAATAATAAAGACTCATTGAATCGTTATGGATATAATCATCTGCCTATTACAGCACAATATCAACGACAACAATTCAATTTAGCTATTTTATTAGAAGCTGGTTTTATCATTATTTTTGTTTTAGTCGCTTTAACTTCTATCTCATTAAAGAAAAGAATCCATGAGTTAGCATTGTTAAGAGGAATTGGGATGACCTCCCGACAATTGATCATTATGAATTTTTATGAATATTTGTTTTGCACATTTTTAGCTGCTGGTTTAGGTGCAATATGTTCGATTGGTGTTTCTTATATGATCATGCGAATCATAGAAATACAAAAAAATATTTTTATATGGAAATTTGATATTTTTGATTTATTTATCAATACATCAATTGTTTTTATTTTTGTTTTAATGGCTTTATTATTACCAATTTATCATTCTTCAAAACAAGCTTTAAGTGGGACTTTTGAAGGACAACAATTTCAATATATTCAAGTTCGTTATCGTCAATTACGCTATCAAAATAAATGGCGACTCGCTTGGCGTGAGTTAAAAGTTAATAAGAAAATATTTATCTTTTTGGTTATTATTTTATCTTGGCACTGTTCACTTTTATTGATGAATGAAGTGATAGTTGCTCATAATGAATGTCCGGATTTAGGAAATAATGAAAAGCATATACAATTTGATAATGGATATTTATCCATTATAGTGAACAGTCAAAAGGAACTACAGATGATTGAAGATTTTGCCTTTGATAAAACAATAACTGTTCAAGAAACATCACAAATCAGTGCCCAATATCAATCAATGGAAGGATATTTATCAACCGTTGTTACGGCTTCATTAGACTCATTTAAGATGTTAGACGTTTTAGGAAATTTACCTGCCCATGAAGATGAAGTTTTGATAAGTGAAGGGATGTTTTTTAGTAAAATTATGGGTGAAGATTCAACAGAAATGCATGATCTTCACTTAGGTGATGAACTTATCATAGAAGGTAAAAAGGTTAAAATCGTTGGTGTTATTAAATCGTTAGATGTAAAGAATATTAATGAACATGATTGGCAATTAAATGCATTTTCTAACTATAGGTCTGTTTACGTTTTACCATCTTTATATCATCAATTGAATATTCTAGAAGAAATCAAAACAGTGAATATTTTTTATGATTCTTTAAAGCATAGGGATGAAATAAAAGAACAAGTTTATAAAAAGTCTGTTTTGTTATATGAACAGATGAGTGATGCAGGTGAAATTATTGTTTATAAGGTTTATGGTAATGGCAGTGAGGAAATCTATTTCAATACTTATATTTTGATATTGTCTTTTTCAGCTTGTACTTTATTATGTTATGTTTTTAATAAATATGAAATAGAAAATAGCAGAAATGATTATAGTCTATATCAGTTAATTGGGATGAGTCGAAAAGATATTTTAAAAAAGCAATTATGTAAAGGATGTTATGTCTTTTTAATGATTGAATTGATAAATGTATTTATGGTATGTGTGGAATGTCTTTATTTGAATTATTGGTATTTTCCAGTGAAGCCATTTATTATATTGAGTTGTATTGTTTTGATTATTTGTTTTATTGTCTATGGATTACCATTGCGTTTTGTCTTGACGAATCAGCCATTAGATGGTCTACATCAGACAGAATAGGAGGATATAATGTTATTAGAAGGAAAAAATTTAAGAAAAACTTATGGATTTGATGATAATCGTGTAGATGCAATTAAAAATTTATCTATTGAGATTGAAGAAGGTTCATTTGTTGCTGTAGTGGGTAGAAGTGGCAGTGGCAAGAGCACTTTGTTACATGTTTTAGCTGGTTTAGTCAAACCCAATGCGGGAGAAGTCTTTTTAGAAGGACAATCTCTTTATGAATTGAATGATGACACTTTAACAAGATTAAGAAGGCGTAGAATGGGTTTTGTTTTTCAGTTCTTTAATTTAATTTCGACTCAAAATGTTATTGAAAATATTGTTTTACCTATCCATTTAGATAATGGAGAGATAGATCAGGATTATCTTGATGAACTCATTCAATTATTAGGTTTAAGTGAAAAGAAATATGCCTTTATTCATGAACTTTCTGGGGGCCAGCAACAAAGAGTGGCAATTGCACGAGCCTTAGCAAGTAAACCGGCTATTATTTTTGCAGATGAGCCAACTGGTAATCTTGATGCGAAAAGTTCAAAAGAAGTGGTTGAACTTTTAAAGTTAGCTCAAAGGAAATATCATGAAACAGTGATTATGGTTACACATGACGAACTTGTTGCAAGTGTAGCTGATCGCATTATTACACTTGAAGATGGACAAATTATACATGATACAGCTCAAATGTAAAAACAGTTTCACTTATCCTAAGAGAACATAAAATAAGATGAATCAAAGGAATAAAAATGGTAAAATAGTGTCATCCTAAATTAAAGGAGACAGATAATGGAATGGAATGAGAAATTACAATTAATTATTGATTATGTAGAAAATCATTTACAAAGAGATGAAGAACCAATAGATATTCAAGAAATTGTTAAAATTGCAGAGTGTTCTTATACTTTCTTTCAAAAAGTGTTTTCATATATGAATGGGATCAGTTTTGCTGATTATATTCGTTATCGTAAATTGACTTTAGCAGGTTATGATATGAAGAGTACACGTCTAAAAGTTGTTGATATCAGTTATAAATATGGCTATGAATCACCAACATCATTTACGAAAGCATTTCAGAATTTTCATGGTATTTCACCTAAAAAAGCACGAATGACAGATACTCAATTAAGAGTTTATCCTAAAATGCAACTGATAAGCAAACAACAGTATACATGGAAAATTGAAAAAAAGTTAACGATGCGTCTCATTGGAAAAAGCATGAAAATGTCATGTCTCAATAATGCTCATCATCAAACTGTCCTGGCATTTTGGAATCAATGTCAAATGGATGGAACATATGCACAATTGATTGCTTTAGATTCAGGAATCCCACGTGGACTTTTTGGAATGTTTGGTGAATATGACAGTTCTAAAAATGAAATTGAATATTCTATTATGGTTATATCTGATGATCATCTTCCTGAGGGATTTAAAGAAATCATCATTCCAGAATCATTATGGGCTATTTTTGATTGCCATGGAACAATTCCTCAGGCAATTCGAAATGGTTGGCAATATCTTCAGGAGGAGTGGCTTGTCCAATACCCATTCCAGCATGCCAACCATCCAGAATTAGAATGGTATAGTGCAGGTAATGTTTATGATGAGAATTATTTAAGTCAAATATGGATACCAATTATGGAGGAGGAATAAAAAATGGTTCATTTGGTTTATTGTGATAATGCGGGTAAAAAAGGTGAAAAAGTTCTTGATAAGATTTTAAAAGGAGAAAAAACAATGATTGTAAGAGGGGCCGCTGGTCGAAAAATCCCACATAGTCGTGTGAATGTTGGAGAAACATTGTATTTTATGGAAAAGGGAACGGCTTTGATTCATGTTATGGCAACAGTGAAAAATGTATTTAACTATGTCAAATTATCAGATGAAGAGATTACAAAGGTTTTACAGGAAAATCAACCTAAATTAAATCTCACTGAAAAACAACAACAACGTTGGCATAAAAAATGCTTATGTTTAGTTGAATTTGAAAATGTTCAGGAAATAGAGGCACTTGCTTTTGATCATCAAGGAAATATGGATGATTGGCTGATTATTGATAAAATTGAGGATGTTGTTGTAGGGACAAGTATTCCTTATAATTATGAAAAATCGAGATTTTAATAATATAAAAAACGAAGGGCAACCTTCGTTTTAAAATAACTAATTTTCATAAAAAATAATTCCAAAACCAGCAGGACCACTATGTGTTGTAATAACACCACCTGCTTGAACAAGATAAATATTTTGAAATCCCATCTCCTCAATTATTGCTTTATTATTTTGTAAAATATCTTCATCTATTCCATATGAATATAAAAGAATAATATCATCTAAGTCATAGTCATAAGGTAACAAGAAATCATCAATCATACGTTGATAAATTCTCTTCATATTTCTCCCGCGATATTTTTGAGTTGCAACAAGTTTTCCATCAATAATTTCAATCAAAGGTTTTAAGCCTAAAACATTAGCTCCAAGATAAGCAGCATTAGAAACACGCCCACCTGCTTTTAAAAAATCTAACTGATGTGGTAAAAAACACATATGTGTTCTTTCAATTACTTTATATGTATATGCTTTTAAATCATCTAATTCCACTTGAGGATGCATTTGAATATATTGAGCAACCTTTAATATAATCATTGATTGCCCACCAGAAACAAATTTTGTATCAATATGACATACATAATCTAATCCTTCACTCGCAATATGTGCATTTTGAAAAGTGGCTGTTGTAACAGCAGAATAACATAAATGCAAAATAAGAGATTGTGGATACTTTTGATGGATTTTTTGATATGCTTCCATATATTCACCAACATTCGTTGCACTTGTGGTAGGAATTTTTTTGGTTTGATGATAATAGTCGATAATTTGTGAAACAGAAAAAGTTCCATCATCATAATTATGACCATCAAACATCACATGCATAGGTACAATCACAATATCATATTTCTGAACTAACTCTTGTGGTAAATCGGAACCTGATTCTGCTAAAATAACAATTTTTTTATATTTATTTTTCATTTATATTCCTCACTTTCATTGGCTATATTGTATCAAAAAGCATATAAGAAAAATGTCAATTGTTTAATAAAACAACCAGAAAAATATTTTGATTGTGGTATAATGAAAACTAAGGAGTTGATTATATGTTGTTGAAACAAATGCAATACTTTGTGACTGTAGTGAATTGTCATAGTTTTACAGAAGCGGCTGAAGAATGTTATATCTCTCAGTCAGCTATTTCACAGCAATTGAAATCATTAGAAAATGAATTAGGTGTGACGCTCATGAAAAGAGAAGGGAGACAGTTTGAATTAACACCAGCAGGAGAATACTTTTATCGACATAGTCGAGAATTGTTAGATGAGATTGAAAAACTAAAAAAAGAAACAATACGGCTTGGTGAAGATCAGGAGTTAACTTTGAAGATTGGCTATTTACGATGTTATGGAGCAGAAGAACTTCAACATGCTGTTGCTAATTTTACAGCACTTTATCCTGAAGTTTCATTATCTATTATCAACGGAACACATGAAGAGCTCTATTATTTATTAAAAGAAAAACAGGTGGATGTGATTATTAGTGATCAAAGAAGAGCTTTTAATCATGATTATTATAATTATGAGTTAATTTATAGTGACTGTTATATTGAAATATCTTCCCAAAATGAATTGAGTCAAAAAGAATATGTCACATTAGATGATTTAAAAAGAATCACTTGTATTCTTGTTGCTACAAAAGAACAGCAGTTATCTGAACAAGAATATTATCAGGGAACATTGGGGTTTGCAAATCAATTTTTATTTAGTGAGAACCTCGAACAGGCACGTTTAATGGTTATTGGGAAAAGAGGCTTTTTACCAATAGAAGCAGTGGGAACTTTATCATCACCTTCACAAGGTATTACACGTATTCCTTTATATCATAATGGGAAACCCCAACAACGTAAATATTGTGCTTTTTGGAAAAAAGATAGAACGAACTATTATATTGAAGAATTCGTTGAGTTATTTAGGCAATTATTACATAAAGAAGATAAATGAAATATTTTTAACAATTGTATATCTGACACATTATAATAGAAAAAGACAATATTGAATTGTCTTTTTCTATTGAATAGATTCATTTTTAACTTTTTCCATTAAAATAATTGGTTGACAATAAAATATTGAAAAACATTTAATACACCAGCTAGAACCATTACTAAAATAGGATTCATTTTCCACTTCATTAATAAAAGCATACAAATACCAAAAATAACAACCATTTGGATCTTCATCGTATCAATGCTAATTCCTAGTCCACCAAACACAGCAGAAATAATAATAGTCAAACCAGCAGTTGCAATAAGTGAAACAACAGCGGGACGAAGAGTACTCAAAACCACTTGTAACGATTTCATATTACGATATTTTAAGTAAAGCCAGGCAATGATGGTAACGATGATACAAGCTGGTAAAATACATCCTAATGTCGCAACGATCGCACCAGGTATACCAGCAATTTTAATCCCAACAAAGGTTGCTGAATTGACAGCAATTGGACCAGGAGTCATTTGAGAAATAGTAATCAAATCAGTAAATTCTGATAAACTTAACCATTGATGTAAATCAACGACCTGATTTTGAATTAATGGCATAGCGGCATAGCCACCACCAAAACTAAAAGCACCAATCTGTAAAAAACTTAAAAATAATTGTAAATAGATCATGCCTTTTCTCCTCCTTTTTGAATAAATGTTTTCATCAATCCAAGTCCTATACAAACCAATATGACATAGACAACATTGACATTAAAGAAATATGTGACAATAAAAGATACCGCCATAATAAGGAGTGAAAAAGGATTTTTATCTTTGACAATCCCTGAACCCATTTCAAAAACAACAGAGGCAATAACAGCACCGACACCTGCTTGCATACCTTCTAACATTAAAGCCACAAATAAATTGGTACGAAATGCATTATAACAAACAGAAATTATTGAAATAATAACAAATGGTGGAATAATGGTTGCAATCACAGAAACCAAGACACCTAACAAACCAGCTAATTTATATCCAACCACAATAGCACCATTAACAGCAATTGCTCCTGGGGCTGATTGAGCTATCGCAATTAAATCCAACATTTCATCTTCATCAATCCAATGATACTCACTGACAAACTTTTTACGCATCAATGTGACAATGACATATCCTCCACCAAAAGTAAAAGCACTTAAATACAAAGTTGAAAGAAAAAGTTTTCTTAATTTATGTTTTTCTATATTCATATCCCTACCTCCATAAACACATCATACATTGTCTTGAAAAATAAGTAAAATACTATTATTATATAATATATATAATAATTTTATTATGTATTGAAAGGAGTCCATTTATGACATTACGCCATCTTGAAATTTTTATCAAAGTTTATGAATTTCAAAGTATTACAAAAGCGGCCCAAGAGTTACATATTGCTCAGCCATCTATTAGTTTAGCGATTAAAGAACTAGAAAAATATTATTCTGTTTCTTTCTTTGATCGGATGAATAGAAAAATTTTTCCAACAGCTGCAGCTAAGCGTTTTTATGAATATGCAGTTCATATTATTTCTCTATATGCTGAAATGGAAAAAGGTATGAAACATTGGGAAGCAGAAGGAATGATAAGAATAGGGAGCAGTATGACCATTGGTCATTATGTATTACCACATATTGTTCAATTATTAAAAGAAAAATACCCGAATCTTAATATTAAAATGTTCGTATATAATTCTGAAACATTAGAAAAACTGATTATTGAAAATAAAATTGATTTTGCACTTGTTGAAACCCATTTACAAAATGATAACATTATTCAAATCCCTTTTATGTCTGATCATCTTTCTACGATTGTTGGACTTCATCATCCCTTATTATCACAAAAGGAAATCCAACTTAGTGATTTACATGATTATCCTTTTTTAATGAGAGAACAAGGCAGTTCGGTTTATAATCTGGTGAATAGTATTTTTATTGCACATCAGCAATCCATTGACTTTGCGATGGAAAGCAGCAGTACTCAGGCTATTGTGAAAAGTGTTGAAGCCCATTTAGGGATTTCTACTTTGCCATATCTATTAGTCAAAGATGCAATTGAAGAAAATAGAGTTCAGGAAATCTTTGTTCCTGAACTGAACATGAAAAGATCATATCATATTATTTACCATAAAAATAAATATCTTTCTTCTTTATCAAAAGATTTCTTTGAGATATGTCAAAATTATGGAAAAGAACATGAAATAATAAAATAGTAAGCCAATTGCAGATACAAAAAAGATAAGTTATAATAATAAAAAGTATTGAAAAGAAGGTGATGAAATGTTGATTCATGAAAGATTAAACCAGCGAGAACATTTTACAGATATAGAATGTTGTATTGCTGATTATGTTTTAAAGCAGGAAGAAAATTTAGAGAAACAGAGTGCTCGCTCTATTGCTAATGTGCTCTATGTATCACCATCTACAGTCGTTAGATTTTTTCAAAAATTAGGCTTTCAGGGATTCAATGATTTTAAAAATGAATATTTAAAAGAAGTAGATTATCTGTCATCTCATTTTCAAGAATTAAATCCTAATACACCTTTTCATTATCATGATAAAAATATTGTTGTTGCTCATAAGATGGGGCAATTATATCATGAAATTATAGATGATACACTATCATTAATCCATCATGATGATTTACAAAAAGCGATTGATTTGATTCATCAGGCAAAAACAGTTTATATCTGTTCTGCTGGTGTTCAAAATGAAATTGCCTATACTTTTAAAGATAAATTATTAAAGATTGGAAAAGATGTTGTCATTGAAGATAAGTTAGATGAAGCATTTTATCGCGCAACATATTGTCATCAAACAGATATATTCCTCATCATTTCTTATTCTGGAGAAACTCAAAATATTTTGAAGATTGCCCATAAATTAAAGAAAAGAAATATTCAATTCTTAGCGATAACGACATATGGTGGGAATACTTTGTCACAATTAACTGAGTATGTTTTATATGTTTCCACAAGAGAAAAGTTAGTCAATAATATAGGAAATTTTAGTATGAATCTCTCAACATTGCTGTTATTAGATATTTTGTATATGAATGTATTTAATACTAACTTTGAGAAACATTTTGAAAGCAAAGTCAGAGTATCTCATGAATATGAAAAGGACAGACACTCAAAAAATCCTATACTTCAGGATTAAGCAACACTGTTGCATCCTATTTTATAAAATGAATACGAAATTAACAACGTTGTATCATAATACTTCCAAAAACTTGGAAGTTTTTTTCTATCTTTTATAATGATGTTAGAAATAAAGGAGGAATGAAGAATGGGGTTTCCTAATGATTTTTTATGGGGTGGCGCGACTGCAGCCAATCAATGTGAAGGTGCCTACAATGTGGATGGAAAAGGATTAAGCACTGCAGATGTTATGACACTTGGCTCACATACTCAAAAACGAAAGCGAACTCAAGATATTGATAGTCAGTATTATTATCCAAGTCATCAGGCAATTGATCATTATCATCATTATAAAGAAGATATTGCATTATTTGCTCAAATGGGATTTAAAGTTTATCGGTTATCAATCAACTGGACAAGAATTTTTCCCAATGGGGATGAAGAAATGCCAAATGAGAAAGGGTTAGAATTTTATGATAGAATTTTTGATGAATTAGAAAAATATCATATTGAACCATTAGTTACAATTTCTCATTTTGAAACACCTTTAGGTTTACAGAAATATGGTTCATGGATGCATCGAAAAGTTGTTGATTTCTATGTGCGATATGCCAAAGTTTTATTAGAGAGATATCAGGGGCGTGTGAAATACTGGTTAACGTTTAATGAAATCAACTGCATGTCAACAATGCCATGGATAGCAGCTGGAATTGTATCAGAAGATGAACAAAGCAAAATGACAGCGGCTTATCATCAATTTCTTGCGAGTGCAAAAGTAGTTTTGTTAGCGCATCAGATTGATCTTCATAACCAGGTAGGAATGATGTATTGCGGGCATTTTGCTTATCCCAATAGTCCTAATCCTGATGATATGATATCAACAATGAACTTTATGCATGATATGTTATTTTATTGTGATGTCCAGTGTCGAGGATATTATCCCAATTATAAATTGAAACAATTAAAAAGAGAAGGAATTGTTTTGCCTATTCAAAAAGGTGATTTAGATATTCTTAAAAATGGAACAGTTGATTTCTTATCATATAGTTATTACTTTACACATGTCACTGGTGAAAAAACAAAAGGTATCTACAAAGGTTTAAATGGAATTGATACAGGCTATCAAAATCCTTATTTGCCAGTCAGTGAATGGGGGTGGACAATTGATCCACAAGGTTTAAGATATTCATTAAATTTATTATATGATCGTTATCAATTGCCATTAATGATTGTAGAGAATGGTTTAGGGGCAGTTGATGTATTGGAAGATGGAAAAATTCATGATCAATATCGTATTGATTATTTACAACAGCATTTGATTGAATTGGAAAAAGCTCTAACAATTGATGGTATTCCAGTAATGGGTTATACAATGTGGGGACCAATTGATATTGTTGCAGCTTCAACAGGTGAAATGAAGAAAAGATATGGTTTTATTTATGTTGATATTGATGATAATGGTCAGGGAAGTTTGAAAAGATATAAGAAAGATTCATTTTATTGGTACCAAAAAGTGATTCAAACCAATGGAAAGAGTTTAAAGGAGGAATAGAAAATGTATAAATATATTGCAATGGATAGTGAATATTGTAGTATGGGGAGATGGATTTCAGCTATTGTTGGTGATGCTATGAATATGAAATTATATGAGGGTAAAGACTTAATTGATTTATGCACTGAAGAATGGATGAGTGAAGATTATTTAAATGAATTTGATGAAAGACTATCAACGATGACATTAGCCCAGGTAAAGAAAAGTCCTAAGATGCAAAGAGTACATCAGGCATTAACAAAAGCTATATACAAAGCGATTGAAAAAGGTCCTTGTATTATTCATGAAAGAGCCGCTGGAGAAATTTTAAAAGAGCAAGATGATTGTTTAAAAGTTCTGTTATATAATACAAGTTTAGAACATAAAATTCCGCGTGCGATTGCTGATAAAACTTATGATCTTGAAGAGTTATCACATGATGAGATCATTGCATTTATCAAGTCAAGAGATCATATGCGAAAGGTTTATCGCGATGCTGTTGCAGTGACTTCATGGGGTGAAAAAACATCTTATGATTTATGTCTTGATAGCGATATGTTAGGGCGAGAAAAATGTGCAGAAATCTTGATTGAAGCTTGTCAGGATATTTCATTAGATATGAAACAATGTGCACAGATTATTAAGGATTCTTTCACTTGGACTGTTTAAAAAGGATTTATATCCTTTTTTTTGTAAAGAAAAATATATCTATTGATTCCATGGATATAAATAAATAGGATTATATAAAATTTATATCTTTTATGACAATACTTATGATATGATATATATATACTCAAAAAAATGTGGAGATATAAAGTTTTGAAAATATAAAAAGGTAACTATGAATTGAGAGGAATGTGCCAACAATATGGAAAATATCAGGATAATAGAAGAAAATGAACAGCTTTTTCAAAATATGGGTATTGGTGTAAGTAAGCATTATTTGGATGATTCATTAACATTGATTTGGGGAAATGAGGCATTTTATCATTTGCTAGGTTATTCTAAGGAAGAGGATGCTTTTCCTTTTACAGATTTATGCCAGTATTATCATAATTATTTCAAAGCATTTGAATTTATTAAAAAACAAATATTTGATGCTTATCAAAAAAATCAGCAATCACTTGAATGTGATGTACTCATTCCAACTTATGATGAAAAAACAATTTATGTGAGAATGACCATAACAATTCAGTATTACCAAGGAAATAAAACAGTTCTTTATATAATGTATACTGATATTAATCATCTGATGTTGAAAATAGAAGAACGTACAAATAATTTTGAATGGATGATGTCAGAATATACAGGAAATGTTTATATTAGTGATATTGATACTTATGAGTTATTATATGTGAATCAAAAAGCATGTGATACATTACAATGTGTACAATCTCAAATATTGGGAAGTAAATGTTATGAAACAATTCAAGGGAGAACATCACCTTGTCCATTTTGTACAAATGATTATTTAAAGGCGAATGAGACTTATGAATGGGAATTTTACAATCCAAATTTACAGCGTACTTTTTTAATTAAAGATAAAAAAGTAGAGTGGGAAGGACATAATGCAAGAATTGAACTATCTTATGATATGTACAGTGCTGAATATAAATTAGCTAAAAAAGATCAGGAAAGAGAAGCTATTTTAAAAACAATACCTGCTGGAATGGTGAGGGTTGATGCTAGTGATTGTATAACAGCAATTTGGTATAATGGCATTTTTCTAGATATGATTGGTTATACAAAAGAACAGTTTCATCAGGAACTTCATAATCAATGTTTGTATTTGCATCCAGATGATTCAAAACGTGCCCAAAAATTAATCAAAACTCTTAAAAAAACAGGTGAAAATGTTGTATTTGAAGCAAAAGCATATACACGTTTAAAGGAGGAAAGAATTTGGACAATAACGTTATGTTATATTAGTGGAGAGGATAGCTGGGATGGTATTGATTCGTTCTATAGTATTGGCTTAGATATAACAGATGAACGTAGACAAATAGAAAAACTAAAACATAAAGCAGAAAAAGATGCTTTAACAGGTGTTTATAATCGTCAGGCTATGGAAGAGTTTGTAGATGATTATTTTAGTCAAGAAGATAATGATATGTGTGCTTTGTTTATGATTGATGTTGATAATTTTAAACAGATTAATGATAGTTATGGACATATGGCAGGAGATGTTGTCTTGACTGAAATAGCGGTTGCTATGAAGAAATTAATGCGTGAATCTGATATGGTGGGGAGAATAGGTGGAGATGAGTTTGTTATCTTTATGAAAGACATTTCATCGCCTGTAGATGCCCAAAAGAAAGCACAAAGTTTTTTAGATGTTTTACATCAACTGGTAAATGATCAAAAAGGATTACATGATGTTACATGTAGTATAGGGATTTCTATTTCTCCACAAGATGGTGATAGCTTTGAAAAACTGTATGCGTGTGCTGATAAGGCTTTATATCAAGCAAAAATGCTGGGTAAAAATAAGTATATGGTTTATGATGCACAAGTGTTATCTGATAATCAAGAAAAATTTGCATATAGCTTAGAGTCAACTATTGATTCTGAACAGAAATATGCTGAAGGTATAGATAATTTACCACGTTATATTTTTAGAACTCTTTATCAAATGGAAAATACAAGTCAGGCTATTCAAATGATCTTAGAAATTGTTGGAAAACAATTTGATATCAGCCGTATTTATATTTTTGAAAATCATCATAATCGTAATTATGAATGGTGTAATGATCATATATCTTCTCAAATTTCTCAGTTACAGAAGGTATATGAAGAAAAGCAATCACAATATCAAGCATTATTTCAAAAGGATTATATATTTTATTGTGAAGATATTGATGCATTACCATTGGAATTTAAAGAGTTGTTTATAGAAAGAAATATTCATTCTACACTCCAGTGTGCTTTTAAAAATAATAATATTTTTGATGGTTTTATTGGATTTGATGAATGTAGTGGAAAAAGAATATGGACATCAGATGAAGTGAATACACTAACAATTGTTTCACAAATTTTAGCTATTTTCTTTGAAAATAAGAAATTAGTAGAGCTGTCTCAACAATAAAGAAATTTATTAAAAAGCGTCATGATATTCTTAGGTATTGGACGCTTTTTATTATGAAAACATTTCTTGGTAAGGATAAGAGTTTTCTTTTGTTTTCAAGAAATAATTGATATAATTATTAAAATAAGGTGATTTAATTTTGTAGTAGAAAGGATGGTTAACAATGATTGAAAGTAAAGAAGAAGTGATTTGTTTTGCAACTTATATTATGCATACTTTTTTTATGGATAATAATATTGAACCATTAATTAATGCAATGAGTGACGATATTATATGGCTGGGTTCTGGCAGATCTCAAATTGCAACTGGTAAGGCAAATGTAGCTCGCTTTTTTATTGAAGGGAAAGATGATTTGTCGCCATGTCTTTTTACTGATGAAAATTATGATGTTATTATATTAAATGATTATGATGCTATTTGTCAGGGATATGCTTATATGGATACATATCCAGATAATGAAGTTAGAATTCATGAGTTCCAGCGTGTAACTTTTGTTTTTCATAAAGGAGAGGATGGATTTAAAATTAAGCATCTTCATCATTCCATTGCTTATGAAGGAATGGAAGATGAAAAACTTTTTCCTATTCAATATGGAAAACAACGTTTTCAGGAATTACAAAATGAATTAAAAGAGAGAGATAATCAAATTGAATTAATGCTATCTCAACTTCCTGGAGGAACAACGATATGTTATATAGATGATCAATTGACAACCAAATGGATTTCTCAAACAGAATGTGAAATGTTAGGGTTCCAAAATCAAAAGGATTTTATGGATTATTGTCATGGAGATACCTCACAATTGATTTATCAGGAAGATATTCCTAAGATAAAAAAAGCAGTTGAAGATTGTATTCATCATAATAGAAATTTAATGGTTGAATATCGGTTAAGAAGAAAGGATCATCGATTGATATGGGTGTTGAATATTGGAAAAATATTTAAAAATCAATTTGGAAAAGATGAAATTTATTGTTTTATAAGTGATATTACAGAACGAAAAGAAAAAGAATTACTTTATGAAAAAGCAAATCGTGATATTGAACGACAAGCTGAGTTTATGTTAGAGTTGTTTAATACATTACCATGTGGAATTATTCAATTTTCTGTTGATTGTCAACATCGCCTTTTAATGTCTAATCGACAAGCATGGGAGATCTATGGATATAATGAAGAGGATTTTCACCTTCAAATTAAAAGTCCTCTACAGTTTGTTTTAGAAACAGATAAAACACATATTATTGATATTTTAGATAATCTTCAATTAAATGGAGATTTAGTGGCATATGAAAGAAAAACATTTAAAAAAAATGGAGAAGAATTATGGATATCTGTTTTGATGAAACGTCTGATAAATATGGATGGACAAGATGTTATTCAGGCCATTTATACAGATATTACTGAGAAAAAGAAATTACAGTTAGAGATTGAAAAAGATCAACGTGTTGAAACGGAATCTTTACGTGCTGCTATAGATATTGCTTATCCTTTAATTTATAATGTTGATTTAACGCTTAATTCTGCCACTTTATTACGTAATCAAATAGGAGAACAACGACTTGATAATGAAGAATATGATGAAATCTATAATCATTTTTTAATGAGAGTACATCAGGATTTTAAAGCAGAATTTATGCAAAATTTCCAAAGAGATAATTTACTCCAATTTTTTCAAAGTGGTGAAAGAGAAGTCTATATGGAGTTACTACAAATGAATGAACAGCATGAATATCATTGGCAATCTGCTCATATTATTCATGTTGATGATCCTTTTGAAGAATCTCAATTGGCTATTTTGTTAGTTAAAAATTTAGATGATCAAAAAAGTGAACAATTAAGACAGGAACAATTATTAAGAGATGCCTTAACAAGAGCCAATGCAGCAAATGAAGCAAAAAGTCATTTCCTATCATCTATGAGTCATGATATTCGAACACCAATGAATGCAATTATAGGCATGGCAACAATTGCAAGAATGAAGAGTGATGATAAAGAAAGTGTCCAACATTGTTTAGAAAAAATTGATACATCTAGTCGTTATTTATTAGCGTTAATTAATGATATTTTAGATATGTCTAAAATAGAACAAGGGAAAATGAGTCTTCATATGGAAAGATTTTATTTAATGGATATGATTCAAGAACTTAATTCTATTATTGTCCCACAAGCAACTAGTAAACAAATTCATTATGAATTTCATTTAATGGAACCCATTGCTGATGAATATATTGGTGATGTCTTACATCTTCGTCAGATACTTATGAATTTGATGAGTAATGCATTAAAATTCACATCAGCATATGGACATATTGTTGTTAATGTAACAGATGATTATCATAGTTGTGAATATGCTTATTTGAAATTCTCGATTAAAGATGATGGAATAGGAATTTCTTCAGAATTTATGAAGAAACTCTTTGATCCTTTTGAACAGGAAAAAAATGATACTGCTCGTAATAAAACTGGGAGTGGATTAGGATTATCAATTGTTTATAATTTAGTTCAGTTAATGAATGGTCATATTGAAGTAAAGAGTGAAAAGGGAAAAGGGGCAGAGTTTATTGTGACATTACCTTTTCAGATGGTATCTGTAGATTATCAGCAAGAAGAAAAAAGAAAACAACAGGAATTGCTTAAAGATTTAAATGTTTTAATTGTGGATGATGATGAGATTGTTGGTGAACAGACAAGTCTTATTTTACAAGAGATAGGTGCTACTTGTTTATGGGTTGATTCTGGCATGAAAGCGATTGAAGCTGTGATGGTACATTTACAAAAAAATGAGTTATTTGATGTTGCTATGATAGATTGGAAAATGCCAGAAATGGATGGTTTAGAAACAACAAGAAGAATACGTCAATTAGTTGGACCTGATACAATGATTATTATTATTTCAGCTTATGATTGGAGTAGTATAGAAAAAGAAGCAATTGAGGCAGGAGCGAATGCTTTTATAACCAAACCATTGTTTACTTCTAATATTTATGAAACATTAGGAAATGTTTATTCACATTTTGAGAAGAATGAACATATTGAAACTGAATATCATCTGAAAGGACAGAAGATTTTATTGGTTGAAGATAATGAATTAAATATGGAAATTGCAAAAGAATTGCTGGAAATGCAGGGAATGATTGTAGATGTGGCTAAAAATGGTCAAGAAGCAGTTGAAATGGTTCAACAACATGAACCTTATGAATATTATACTATTTTGATGGATATTCGTATGCCTATTATGGATGGATTAGAGGCAACATATCGAATTCGTTCATTGCCAGATGAGCGAAAAGATATTGCAATTATTGCAATGAGTGCTAATGCTTTTGAAGAAGATAAAAGATTAGCAAGAGAAGTTGGAATGAATGGTTATTTGGTAAAACCAGTACGGGTTGAAGAACTATATCAGATATTATCTCAATTACAAAAAGAAGATAACAAATAAGTCTTAGCAATTATGCTAAGACTTATTGATGAGATAAGCTCTTTTGTGAATAATCATATAGATGAAAGTAAGAGCTAATGCTGTTATTATCCAACTGATAGGATAAATCATTAATAAATGATTATAAGAAGCAATGGAAGGATAAATCGTATAGATATAAATAATTCTCGTTCCACATATTCCAAGAACACAAACAAGGGCAGGAATACTCGAATAACCAATACCTCTTAAGAATCCAGAAAGCAATTCTATAACCATATTAATAATTTGGAAAGAGAGAACAATATACATTCTTGTATAAGCCAGTTTAGCAATTTCAAGATCAGATGTAAAAAAGCCAATACAAACAACATGTAGAATAATAAAAATAAAACTTACAGCAAGTGTTGATAAACTACTTAATAATAATGTCCATTTTGTGATTTTTTGACATCGCTCATACTGATGAGCAGCATAGTTTTGTCCAATAAAAGTCACTGCGGCTTGACTAAAAGCACTAATCACAAAATAAGTAAAGTATTCATAATTAAGCGCTGCTGCACTTGCTGCTACAGCAGCTGAGCCTAAATCATTTAAAGCAATTTGAATAATGACATTGGAAATAGAAAATACTGTCGACTGTAATCCTGCAGGAACACCAATTTTTGCAATTTTAATAAGGATATCTTTATGTATATGCAATGATTTGAAATCAACTTTTAAAGCATCAGTTTCATGCATTAAAAAGTAAACTAACATCAATGAACTTATCACATTAGAGATAACAGTTGCTATAGCAACTCCTTCAACACTCATATGACAAACAATCACAAAAAAGAGATTTAAAATAATATTAATTGTTCCAGAAACAAGTAATGATAATAATGGTCTTTTGGTATCCCCTTTGCTACGTAATATAGCCGAAGTAAAATTATATAACATAATAAAAGGCATACCAGCAAAATAGATTTGCAGATAGAGTGTTGCTAAATCAATAATATCTTCAGGTGTTGACATAATCTCTAAAATGGGACGTGCAAATAATACACCAACAACCAGCAAGACTACCCCACTTATAAAAGATAATAATAGTGATGTATGAACAGCCTGACTTGTTCTTTTATCGTCTTTTTGTCCAATAAATGAAGCCACAACAACATTGGTTCCAATTGACAAACCAACAAATAAATTGACTAATAAATTAATGACTGAACCATTTGCACCAACAGCTGCCAAAGCCTCTCCACCAGCAAAATTCCCAACCACAGCCACATCAGCAGCATTAAATAACTGTTGCAAAATACTACTTGCAGCTAAAGGTAGTGCAAACAGCAATAATTTATTAACGATTGATCCATTCAACATATCAATGGATTTTTTATTTTCCATAATGATTTCCCCCCTCATCTCTTTTATTATAATTATTTTTACTATCAGTTGATTTCTTTTTCTTTTTTTGAAAAATAAAAACCACTAAATGTGGTTTTCTAGATAAGAAATGACATCTTCTAATGAAGTATAAATATGTTCCACTTTTTGGATGTATTTCTCATGTGGATATTTCATATCAGGAATGCAGATAACTGGAATTTGAGCATCATAAGCAGCTTGGATCCCTGCTTCACTATCTTCAAGTACAAGTGCATTACAGGTTTGAACATCAAGTTTTTCACAGGCTTTTAAAAAGATATCAGGAAAGGGTTTGCCATTTTTGACCTCATTTCCACAAACAATATCATCAAAATATTTCATAATATTGTGACTATTTAGAATTTGATCAGCTCGCTCACGAATACTTGAAGTCGCAACAATAGTTTGAATATGATGATCTTGAAGATATTGAAGTAATGGCAGTAATCCCTTTTTTAATTGAACACCATCCTTTTTCATATATTTTTCTTCTAATGATTTAAAAAGCTGAATTTTTTCTTCCACTTGAAAATCAAGTTGATAATGTTCTTTAATAAATTGAATAGAAGTATGCAAGGGTCTGCCCGGATAACTTTGAATATATTCATCAAGTGTAAAGGGAAAATGATAACTTTCTATGATATCTTTATAACATTGAAATGATATCACTTCTGTATCAACCATTAATCCATCCATATCAAATATAACTGCTTTTAACACGCTTTATCTCTCCTTTTTCATTCATCTATCTCTTATATTACACAATCCCTAAAGATTAATAAAGAAAATTCAAAGATTTCTATTAACTTTCATATGAGATAGAAGAAGGCTATCTTTAGTGCTGTTTTAAAATATTCATCGTGCTATAATAAAATATGAGGTGAATACCAATGGCAAATTACTATCACGAAAATGTAAAATTAGAAAACCAGATTCCAGCTATGATTGCAAGTTTAGATGGGTCTTTTATTGAAAACTATTTTCCCTATGATGTCTTTATTCCATCACATTGGCATCGTAGTTTAGAAATCTCTTTATTAGAAAATGCTGAAGTTGTTTTACAGATTGGTGAAAAAGAATATGTTATTGATAATGATTTTACATGTGTCAATAGTGGTGTTGTTCATTCTTTACGTGCACAAACAATTAGAGAAAATCCCCATTGTTTAATTGTTTTGATTTCCTATGATTTTATGAAACAATATTATCCAGATATTGATCATACCTCTTTTGATCTCTCGTTAAAAAAAGACCATAGTGATTTAAAAAATCTTTATCATCGTTTAGAAGAATTGTATTTAAACCAGGATAAGTATACTTATTTAGATATCACAGCATGCTTATTTGAAATATTTGCTTTATTGTTAAGAGAATATAAGGTAGAAAAGCAATATAGAAGAACCAAATCTTCAAAGAATCAAGAACAAATTAAAGAAATATTAACTTACTTACATGAGCATTATCAAGAACCTTTATCTTTAAGTGATATGGCGGATTCATTTTATATGAGCAAAGAATATTTTTCTAGACAGTTCCATCATTATGTTGGAAAGACATTTAGAGATTATTTATCTTCGTATCGACTGTATAAAGCATATGATGATATTATCAATAGTGATATGTCAATTCAAGATATTGCAAGACTTCATGGTTTTTTAAATGTCAAATCTTTTATTAAGTTATTTAGTGAGACTTATCATTTCACACCACTTCAATATCGTAAGAAAATGTCAAGAAATTGACATTTTTTTGTCAATTAAAAACAACTTTATGAAAGCGTTTTTATATATAATAGATGCAGGAGGAATGATTATGAGTAAAAAATATAGTGATGAATTGTTGAATCAAATTCAACAAAAACAAAAGGAAGTCTGTATCAATGGAGTTCATGTTTTAATGAAGCCTATTCCTGATTGTGATGAAGAAGGGATGATGGATCCACGTTTATATCATGATAATAAGAAAATGGCAACAATGATGAGGTTTATGCCAAAGAGTCTTATGAAGATGAATACTTCACCAAAATCAATTGAACGTTTAAGAGGCATGTTTAATGGGGTAAAAAGTGAACCAATAGCATCCGATCAAATAGAAGTCTTGCCACAAACAATCAAGGGATTAGATGATAATGACATTCCAATTCAAATTTATTTACCAATTGAACGTAGAGAAAATATGCCAGTTCTTTATTATATTCATGGTGGTGGTTTCTTTGCTGGACATATGGGTGTTGTTGATCAACTTGTTAAAATGATTGTAGAGAAATTTAATATTGTAGCTGTGTCTATTGATTATCGTTTGGCACCAGAAAATCCTTATCCCAAAGGACATGAGGATTGTTATGAAGGATTGAAATGGGTGTATCAGCATATTGAAGATTATGGTGGAGATATTCATCATATATTTGTTGCTGGAGATAGTGCAGGTGGAAATTTAACACAATATTGTACAACACGTGATAAAGAAGATGAAAGTCATATGGTTAAAGGTCAATTATTGTTATATCCAACTGTGAATATGGCAGGGATTGATGATGAGGATTCACATTGGAGTTTAGAGCGTTATCAAATTCATCCCAAACATCGTAAGGTGATTGAAGCCTCTTTATCAATGATGGGAGGAGATAATGGAATGAGCAGTATGTTAGGTGATATTTTGGGTACAGAAGATATCACAAATCATTATTTAACGCCTTATCTTATGGATTTAAGAAATTTACCACCAACTTTTTTAACTGTTGGAGAACATGATTTCCTTTATATAGAGTGTATGGCTTATGCTAAAAAATTAGTTGAAGCAGGTGTGGAAACAAAGACTGTTGTTTATAAAGGAATGGGACATGCTTATGGCGATAATATTGGTGTTTATCCACAAAGTGAAGATTGTGCCCTAGAAATGGGAAAATTCATTATTGAACATAGTAAATAGGAGAGAGATATGAAAAAATTAGTGTTTGATGTTGGTGCAAGTGCTATTAAATATGCTTTGATGGATAATGATGCCCATATTTATGAGAAAGGTAAAGAAGTGACTCCTCATGATCATTTTGAACATTTTCTAACTATTTTACAGACGATTTATGAGAAATATCAAAATGAAATAGATGGAATGGCTTTGAGTTTACCTGGCACAATTGATTCAGAGCTTGGGCAAATTTATGCACCTGGTGGATTGTTATATAATGAAAATATCAATCTAGTCAATGAAATGCATCGTTTTACTCAATTGCCAATTGCGATTGAAAATGATGGGAAAAGTGCAGCTTTAGCAGAAGTCTGGAAAGGACATTTGAAAGATTGTCAAAATGGTATTGTGATTGTTGTGGGAAGTGGATTAGGTGGTGGAATTATTAAGGATTGTCAGCTATGGAAAGGAGAGCATCTTTTTGCAGGTGAATTTTCCTATATTTATCAGGGTGAAGGTACTTCTTTTATGGAAAATGCCTGGGCTGTTAAAGGCAGTACAACAGCTTTGATTATGGATGTTGCACGGCGAAAAAACTTAGAGATGAGTCAATTAGATGGTTATCGTATTTTTGGGTTAATTGAACAATTAGATCAAGATGCTTGCGCTGCTTTACAAACTTTAGCGCAGAACTTGGCTACTGGAATTTATAATTTACAATGTATTTTAGATCCACAGAAGATATTGATTGGTGGTGGCATTAGTCAACAACCCATTTTAATTGAAAAGATTCAAGAAGAATTAAATAAGATTTATGAAAATATTCCTTTTGATATTCCTCATGCTTATATTGAAAATTGTTGTTATTATAATGACTCTAATTTAATTGGGGCTTTATATCGTTTTTTAATGATGTATCCATCAGAATGATTTTATTGAAATAAGGAGTTAAAGATGAAAATATTTGAAAAAAGAAATTGTCTTTTGATTGGTGGCTTGTTATGTATTTTGATGGTTATAGGTTCATTCTTTGATTTTCAAATTTCTACGCAGTTATTCAGTATAGATAGTTTATTTGGAATGTTATTGGCAAGTTATGGACAATTGCCTGCTATGTTATGTGTGAGTGTTGCTGGGATGTTACTTATCAAGATTTCTAAAGGTCAAAAGAAAATTGTTGTTATTTTGAGTTATCTATTTGGGATCTTGTTCAATATTTTTGCAATTATGGGGATTACAATGGATCCAATGTTATATATTCCTCATATGTCTATTGTTTTAAGTGTCATGATTGCAGTGATTATTGTTGGTGTTATTGATTTTATCATGTGGAAATTAACCCAAAATGCCAATCGAGAGCAAGTAAAAAAAGTTATTATTTTATTTCTTGGTGTTATGTTTTTAGAAATCATTATTATCAATGTTATTAAAATTCCATGGGGACGACCTAGAATGCGTATGATTACAGCACAAAATCAAGTCTTTCAACCATGGTGGGTGATTGGTAGTAGTATGAAAGATCATTTAATGAGTTTAGGAATTGCTGCTGAAGAATTTAAATCATTTCCTTCAGGACATAGTGCAAATGCTGCTTGTGCAATGATGTTAGGAGTCCTGCCTGTTATTTGTCAAAAACTAAAGGGAAAAGAAAACTTATTATCTTTTATTGGAATCATGTTGACTTTAACAGTTGCTTTTTCAAGAATTATTATGGGTGCACATTTTTTAACAGATGTTACTGTTGGGATGAGTGTTACATTTCTTATTGAAGTCATATTTGTCCACTTATTGTGGAAAAGAAAAGATATAAAATAATTTTGATGACCAAATGAAAACACATTTATGTTTATATTTGGTCATTTGTTTTTAATAATTTCACTTAAAAATTTTTCTATTATGATAAGTATATGCTTATCAGTACTTAAAATATAGATGATTAGGGAAAAAATAATTCTAATGATGAACAATTAATATTTAATGTGATTTAGCAAATAGAAGAAGATATTCTCCTTAATAATATATGTTAACTTTTTGAGTACATATATTATTTATGATGAGTAAAGATATAATCAATTTGCATCATGACTTTTGTTTGATGTTTCTATTTGGGAATGTTAAAATAAAACTGAAATAAACATCATATTATGAATGAATATCATCAGAAAAGGGGAATAGAAATGAGCGAAGATAATAGAGTATTTGATTTTAAAACATGGATACAACAACAGCAAACAAATGATTATCAAATTGTTTTGGAAGATGATCATCTGATTAAACTGATAACTGACTGTGCAGAGGCATCTATTTTATTTATAGAAATAGATAACAATACAATTGTAGAATTTCAGATTATTTCTCAAAAAGATCACGCTACCAAATTTTATCTTCATTTTGAACTCAATGATGAAGAACATGCAAAACAACTCTATAATGAAATGGTAGAAACATTAGTTGGTCTTAAAGATCAAAAGACATTACGTGTATTATTATCATGTTCTGCTGGTTTAACAACATCTATGTTTGCAGAAAACTTAAATTCAACAGCAGAAATGTTAGGTTTAGATTATCAATTTAATGCTGTTTCTTATTTAAGTATTTATGAAGAAGCAGAAAATTATGATATGATCTTAATTGCTCCACAAATTGGTTATATGTTAAAACGATTACAAGAAAGTTTACCAGATAAACCTATCTTACAAATTCCAACAGCAGTTTTTGCTGCCTATGATGCTTTATCAGCATTAAAATTTATACAAAATGAATTAGAAAAATTTCATCAAGATCAAGAACCAAAAGAAAAGAAATGTGTTCATTGTGTTCAATATGAAAAACGTATTTTATCAATTGTTATTTTAACAAATAAAGAACAAACCCGTATTTATTATCAATTACAAGATAAATGTGAGATTATCGATAGTCATGTTATTATTAAACCTTCAATGAATATTTATGATCTTTATGATGTTATTGATACAGTATTATTAAAACATTCTTTTATTGATATGATTGGTATTGCGACACCAGGTATTGTTGAAGACTATAAACAATTAAAGAGTCCAGTTCACGGTGAAACAATTGATATCAAAAAGGACTTTGAAGATAAATATCATATTGATGTTTTTGTTTATAATAATGCCAATGCTGCTGTTGTTGGTTTTTCATTAGAACATCCAGAATATCAAAATATTATTTTCCATTCTCAGCCTTTTGGTTTTGGTGTGGGTGGACAAGGAATTATGGTGAATGGAAAAGTAGTAAGAGGAAAGAATGGTATTGCAGGGGAATTGAAATATTTTATTAGACGCATGCAGTTATCTGATGATGTTTCTAAATTAATCTGGACACAACATGGGGCATTAGAAATTGTAACCAAATCATTATTGCCAACAATTTCTATTATTGGACCAGAAGCTGTGGCTATCAGTGCACCTATGACTCCTGATATGCAAGAAGTTAGAAACACTTTAGGTTCTTTTATACCCGAAGAATTTATGCCAGATTTTTATTATATTAAAGAAGCCAGTGATTATATGTTAAATGGTATTACTGAGTTATGTGTGAGATATATTAAAAAGGGAAATCAATAATTGTTGATGAAAATAAATAAAGGAGAAATTGTATTAAGCAATTTCTCCTTTACAATTTATGGGGTGGCAATCACCCTAAATAATTTTAGACCCTAAAAAATATATACCTCAACTTATTGTGGATTAACAAACTTATAAATTAAAATTAACAGTATATGACTTATTATTAGCAATACCTGTAGTTGTTATTACACGACCTTTGGCTAATACACTATATGTTTTATTAGAATTCATGAATTTACCTGAATAACTACTCATTTCGAAAAACATTATACTATTGATTTTAGATACAGTTGCTGTTGGTTTATAACTTGTATCAAAAGTAGAGCCACTGTATTTATAATTTAAAGTCATTTTATTATTCCCATTAAAAAATGCTACTGTCTTAGAACCGTATGAAGATCGAGTGAAATTATCTAATTTAATTTCATAGGTATCTTTTATAGTGTACTTTAATTCATTTATTAAGTTTTGGCCAAAAACATCAATATCTTGAGATGTAATAAAATGGATATATTTATCATAATCTGATTCAAAATTAACTTTAATTTCACTAGTATAAAATTCATTACTACTTAAAATATAATAATTTGACCCGTATGTATCATTTATTTCCTTGATTTTATTTAAATAAGGATCAAGTGAATTTTCAAAATTTTTTGAAAATGCTGATACTGAATTTGTATTCAATAAAATTGATATAAATAAACTTGCTATAATAAAAACTTTTTTCATTTTTCTTCCTTCTCCTGATTTACTAAACTGTTTAATAATTTTACATAATTTAAAAATTCTCTTTTTCCTTTTTCCGTTAAAATGTAGGTGGTCTGTGGTTTATTATTAACAAATTCTTTTTTAGTAATTATAAACTCCTCGGCTAGTAATTTTTTAGTGTGAGTCGCCATATTCCCATCACTACAATTACATATTTCTTTTAATTCGTTGTAGGTAAGTTCTGAAACATATAAACTAGATAACATCTGAACTCTGATAATTGATTCGAAAACTTTAGAAGAATCAATAATTTTATCTTTCATATAATTCTTGACGGTTTCTCCTTAAAAGAACGATAGTAATAAAAAGGGTCAGGAGTTCAACTATTTTATATGTCTGTAAAAAATTTAAAATAGTAAAAAGATTGGTATAAAAAATATTTATTTCAGTTAAATTAAAATAAATAGATAAAAAATAAAATGAACAACTACAATATATTGCATATATAAAGGCTAAAATGATGAGTTTTTTTTGTTTGAAATAATAATAAAAATATAATAGAGAAATAATATTAATGATACATGATATTGGTAAAGACTGATAAAAAGAAATCATGACTTCTGCATTTAAAAATGAAGTGATACTTGCTAAACAATTATCCAAACATAAAAAGACTGGAAAAATTAACCATATTTTCAAAAATTTTCGTTCTTTTAAAGATATATTGGATTTTAAAATACAAAGTAATAGTATTGTGGGAATGGCTATACAAAGAATAATACGATATAAATTATAAATTGTATAAAACGAAGAATAATTATATAACTCTAAATTCATATTTATTTTATCAATACAAAAGAAAGATAAAATACTAAATGTATATAGTAATAACCAATATTTTAATATCTTATAAATTCCTAAAAATGGCTGATATGAATCTTTAATGTATTTCGTATCATTGATTGTCTGTTCAATGATATTAAGCATATCTTTGTGTTTATCCATATATTAATATTTCTCCTTTTTTTTAAAAAGTACTTTTTATGATTATATTATAATATAAAAGATAAAATTTTTCTATAAAATATTTAATTTAATAAAAAAACCTTAAGCATATGATGTTTTGCTCTTTTTAAATATATCATGTGTTATTTGCATGGCAGTTTTTTAGACTAATCATTATGAAAAAGTCTTCAATGATAAGATATATTTAGCATGATGGCTAAATATCAAATCAAAGGAGGTAATCTAATGAAAGAGATAAATAGTTTGTAACACATTGTATAGATTTAAATATCATATTGAAATCGTTCCAAGTACAGAAGATTAATTATATCATATATAATAGATTAAAAAAGGATATCGTTTAAATCTTGGTGATGTTAATTGATAAAAAACCAGATGTCAAACAGATAAAAGGACATGTATGTTCGAACCATATTCATATGTTACTGGAAATACCACCCAAATATGTAGTTTCAGAATTTATGGGGCAGTTGAAATCAAAGTCAACATTGACGATATTTGATTGATATGTAAATTTGAAGCATAAGTTTGGAAATAGACATTTTAGGATGAAAAAGGTTTGTAGACATCATAGGTAAAAACGATAAGATTATAGAGGAATATATCCAGAATCAATTGCAGGAAGACTGGTTATATGATTAAATGAGTACGAAGGAGTTTATAGATCTGCTTATGGGTAAGCCGGTAAAAGAAGGCGAAAAGAAAAAGCCTTCTAAGGGCTATCTGGTAAAGGAGTTGCGGCTGTTAGGCTTTATAAGTGAAGATTTCTGTTAATAAATCGGTATGCGCTAATCTTATAGAGAGGGATATGAATGTGAATTGAACATTACATATATCTAACTAGTGTCTATTTAATCAAGAGTCACTACCAAGTGTCATGAAGTACAAACTGTTGACAGAAATGTTATATGCGGTGGAAAAGTGTAATAAATCTTACATGCCTATAAGTAGAAACTTGATGGGAGTAAATGATAGATAAGGGCATCAGCCCTTTTTCTTTAAATGATTTTTTTTAAAAAATTAATATAATTTTCTAATTGATTTTTACCATAATCAGTAATTTCATAAGTTGTTCTAGGATTATTGTTTATAAATTCTTTTGTTTGTGTAATATATTGTCCATGTATTAAAATTTTTATATGTCCGGCTAATTTACCATCTGAACAGTTACATAATTCTTTTAGTGAAGAATATGTCAAATTTGATACATATAACGATGATAATATTTGAATGCGAGTTTTTGATTCAAATATCTTGGGTATATCATTAAAGTTTTTGAACATATCTACGATCCAAATACATCAACAACAAAAGAAATAATATATAAATAGTATAATGATTAAAGAAGTAAATGATATTTGAGAATATAATGATAAAGTTTATTTCATTAAATCCTTGATTATACATATATATAGTTAATATTAAATTAGAAAGAATAAGAGCAGCAATAAAAATTCCTATTGTTATATATATTTTTTTATATGGTCTTTTTATTATGAAATATTTAAAATCATCTATATAAGGTTCTATTTTTTTTATTGTGTTTTTATAATACATTTACATCACTCCCTTTTCAATTCTAACATTATTTTAGGGATGGTCAACATAAATAAAGAAAAATTATATAAAAAGTACTTTACAAAATAAAGTTCTTTTTATATAATGAGCGTAGAGATAGAGTTGAAATTATAATAATTAAAACTAAATAATAGTTTTGTAAAATATGGAAAGTATTCACAATTGTTAGAATATGTTTTATTGATTTTAAAGTGATTAAATTTTTTAATAGTATTTATTAAATATTAGATAACAAAATGTTATAGCATTTGTTAAATAAAGATAGTAGAGAAAGGGGGACAGACAAAAAATATTGTTTTTAATATCAAAGAAAGGGTATCTATGGTACAGAAAGGGAAGAAAAAATGAGAAAAAAATTAGTAATTAAGATTGTATTATCATGTGCTATGTTAGTGATTATGTGTCCTATTACGTTAGTTCATGCAGCAGATGAAATTAATGGAGATTTGACATACGATGAAGGTGCAGAGATTTATAAGCCTACTGATGAAGAAATAAGAGAAGATGAGAGAAGACAAAATGAAGTAAAATTAAAAGAAATGCTTAGAGCTGCTCCTGATGGAGAAAAAAGAACAATGGATGTACCTGTGTTTCAACAAAAAAATAATTATTATTGTGGCCCAGCAACTGTTAAACAAGTCCTTCATTATCGAAACAAAAGTTCTAAAACTCAGGAGTATTATGCTGGAGAATTAGGAACTACTCAAAGTGGGACGGATATGACTAAAATTAAAGCACTTCTTAATAGATTACAAAACGCACCTTATATTTATGCCAATATTGGAACATCGTCTGAATGGCTTACTAAAATTAAATATAGTTGCTCAACAACGATTCCGGCAGTATTGGATATAAATACCAATAGTGTAAGTGCTTTTCCGTATAGAAGTTCAGGACATTTTGTAAATATAAGTGGGTTAAACACGTTAGATGGTCATTGTAAAGTACGAATTACTGATCCATATGGTCCAGGATTAGGAAACAGATGGTATTATTCTAGTGATTTGTATAAAGCAAATTATAATCATTCTAGAAAAGCAATAATTTACTAACAATATGAAAAAAGTACTAATTGTAATATTAATGTTTGTTATATTAGGGGTAGTTTATACTACTCCTAATACTATAAATAATCAAAATGATATATTCACATTTGAAAGTCAACCAACAAATTTGAATATATCTAAAATAGATATAGATAATAATTTAATACCATCTAATTCTTTTATAATTGGGTTTGATAATGCTTGTGTATATTTTGGTAATTTGGATAAAGAATTTAAAATTCTATCATATGATTTAGGTAATAAAAAAATAAAGTCAACCATATATACTAATTCCAAACAGTTAACAGTATCATATGCTTTGCATAAAGATGATATGTTTTATATATGTGAAACATATTTTAAAGATGATGTCATTTTTTTTGAATTAAAAAAAATTGATAAATATGGAAATGAATTAATTTTAATGAGTAAAAATGTAAATAAGATGCCATATATAAATGCTAATGATAAATATATTTTTGTAAATTATTCAACATCAGAGAATAATCAAATTAATACTTATTTGGAAACTATTGATTTTGATACATTTGATAATCAAATAATTGATAAACGTGAATGTAAATATAATATTAATAATAATTTATATGAGGGTGAGATGATTATGTATTGTGGTGGTGTTGAGGATATAATATATTATCAAATTATTTCACTACAGAATGAGAAATTAGAAACTGAGGGTAATGCAATAATTAATTGTTATTCAATTGAAAAAAATAAAGTAACTAATTCTATTCCTGTTTCAAAAAAGGTTCAATTTGTATCTGGAAATGAAACTCACATGATGGTTTCTGAATATGTTTATGATTCAGCAAATGAGCAAACTGGAAAAATATATTCAATGATTGAAAATAAATGTATTCAAGATATTCCGGATGTTTCCCCAGGATTTGATATTCGTGATTATAGAAAAATGGTTAATGGGAAGATTGTGGCATATAATGGAATTAACTATTATGTTTATAATGTGGAGAAAGCAAAATATTATTATGTGAATTATAATAAATTATCTGAATATAATTATAGTGCATTAAAGTTTTTTAAAAACAGTATAGGGTATATTGAGACATTTGAAAATAAGATAACATTTTATAAAATTGATGTTTAGATTAGTGAAATAATTCATGTATAAATACTCTGTTGAAATACAAGGAGGGAAACTATGAAAAAAATAATTATGTTATTGTGTGCGATGTTTGTTTTAGTTGGATGTAATAAGGAAAAAGAAAAAGATAACGATGTGATAGATACACAAACAAGTCCGACAGATGTTCAACCAAATCCAACAGATAAAGACTCTGACACAAATGAAGTTATTGAAATACCGAGTGTAGCATCTATAGCAAAGAAATTAAATATGTCTAAAAAAGATATGAATATTATTGAACAAAAGAAAGATCATTTGTTATTTTGTTTTTTTAGTGATGATTTTTCATCTTCATCTATTATTGGTAATCATGTAAAAGAGTTAGAAAAAGATGGATATCAAATGACATTATATGATGGAACAATATCGTCTACTTTTGTTTTAAAAAAGGGAAATCAAACAATTTCAATCACATACATCAGTGCATTAGATGAATGGAAAGAAGTACATAAAGATGAAATGAATGTAAATGCAATTAATGATAATGAGAATTGTGTTTATGAAATTGTTAATCAATAGAGATCTGATTAAAAAATAAAGTCATAAATTAAACTTTATTTAAATCAAAATATTATTTTCCATTCTCAGCCTTTTGGTTTTGGTGTGGGTGGACAAGGAATTATGGTTAATGGGAAAGTAGTAAGAGGAAAGAATGGTATTGCAGGGGAATTGAAATATTTTATTAGACGCATGCAGTTATCTGATGATGTTTCTAAATTAATCTGGACACAACATGGGGCATTAGAAATTGTAACCAAATCATTATTGCTAACAATTTCTATTATTGGACCAGAAGCTGTGGCTATCAGTGCACCTATGACTCCTGATATGCAAGAAGTTAGAAACACTTTAGGTTCTTTTATACCCGAAGAATTTATGCCAGAATTTTATTATATTAAAGAAGCTAGTGACTATATGTTAAATGGTATTACTGAGTTATGTGTGAGATATATTAAAAAGGGAGATCAATAATTGTTGATGAAGATGAAAAGATGATTAAATAAAGTATTATTTAAAGGCATCAACTGATATTAATTTTAGTGTAATATATAATAATTGGGAGAGTTTTCTAATCTTGTTGTATCATAATTAATCACAATATTAAGAGTGAAATCATATTATTCCAGTTATGTGTAGAGTGTTAATTACAACGATTTTGAATGCAACTCTGTTTATTGTTAGGTAAAATAGATAATTTTTCATTAGAATAACTAAAGAAAAGGATGAAATATTGAAAAATAATTTCATCCTTTTAAGTATTTATTTCATAACAATCTTTATATCGTTTGTTGTCCATAATTTTTTTGTCCTGATATAAATCGCTTCCATAGGTTGAAAAAGAAATTATGAATCTTAGATATCATTGATTTGCGAAATAGTTATTGTTATAATTGTAATATATTCATATCATAAAAATATGTATCATCATTAGTATTTTTTAGGATGGATTATCGTTTCACTGTGATAGAAAAAGGTGAATTTTATGATGTTGAAAGAGTGCTATATGCTGATGGAAGCAGATTATGATGATGTCATTGCTTAAGTAATGATAATAGAATCAAGATATTTTTAAAAATGACATTGTATGATAAAAACTTTCCTAAACTTTGTATCACTATGGAACACAGAGATTATGGAGAGGTTTTTATTACTGTGCATACCTTAAAAAGAATGGTTGTAAATATGTTATATAGTAGCAGTGCCTCTAGTCAAACATTGGCATTATTGGAATAAAAGCGCACTGAATATCAGTTTTTTGCAGTCATGTCGAAAGAAATTCAATTTGAGTATGTTTATCGTTTTGTTATATTAGCAATTTCAGAATCACGAATTTGAAGAATTATTCCACCATGCACAACATGCATTAGCTTATGCCAAATAGCATGGTAAAAAATATTATTTTTAAAAAGAATTTATGCATGATATGTTGAATTAAACATCGGTATAAGGGAGAATGGAAATGAAAAAGAAAAAACGAATTGGGTGTATTTGGTGTATGGTGCTACTGCTTGCGGTCTTTTCTATTTCCTTAGATGGATGTAGCAGGAAGAAGGAAAAAACCAAGGTTACATTATTATATTCTACGGAATTTAAACAATTTAAGCAATTGGTTGAAGAAACCTATGATGATATTGAACTTGTATATGAACGTACACCTTATTTAAGTGAGCAATTTAGAAAATTAGCAAAAGGTGTAGGACCAGATATTGTGATCTCTAGTCAACCAAATTTTGAAAATATGCAAACTTATTTGCTCGATCTCAGCGATACCTTGGCTAGTAGTCAATATGATAGTACTGTTACTTCAAAATTGATGGTAGATGGAAAAAATTATATGCTGCCACTACCAGGAACTTATTATAGTTATATTATTAATGAAACATTATTTAGGAAAGCAGGTCTTGCCTTTCCTACATCATTAAAAGAATTAGAAACTGCCTTAACTACACTAAAAGAAATGGGCTTAGGTGTAGGGGAGGATGGCATTAACTTTAGTATGGAAAGCGATTATAATACAAGTCTAGGGATGTTTTTTGTAGGTGCCATGGTCCCTGATTTCCTTGGGACGGTTGAGGGCGTGAAGTGGCTTGCAGCACTAGAAAGAAAAGAAAGTACCTTTACAGGAACGTTTGAAAAAGCATTTACCTTCTCTAATTCCTTGATGTCTGCCAAAGTATTGGAACCAGATGCGATTGCTTTAAAACGAAATAGTATCTTAATTCCAGAAAGAATGGGTTCAGGAAATTTAGCCGCAGCGTTTGGAAGTTCAAATTTAATGATGCAGATTGTCGAAGAAAATGAAGCAAATGTTGAAGCAGGGAAAGCAGAGGCATATGAATATCGAATGCTACCTTTGTTATCTGATGAAGGAAATCATCCTTGGGTCATGTATTCTCCTATTGGATATGTTGGTATCAATGCTGCAATCTCTGATGAGAAAAAAGAAGCAAGTAAAAAGGTGATTGAACTTTTATCAACCGAAAAGGGGCAAAAAGCAATCATGAGTGACTTAAAAAGTGAGTATTCTTATTTGAAAAATGATGAGAATAATAAAGATAATATGCCTAAAGGAATTGCTGAATATATCGAAGAGGGATATGTATATAATGTACAATTTCCTGATAGTCTCATTGAATATTTGGGAATGCAGGCAAGAAAGGTTTTTGAAAAAGCTAGCAGTGTAACGGAAATTTTGCAAGCAGTGGATAAGTACTATTTATATGGTTCTAAAGATGCAGAGTATGATTTATCAAACGTAGGTTTTCTTGATAATGACTTATTGTTAGAAAATTATAATGTTAGAAAAGGTGAAACCAAACTTGGAAATTTCATCACGAACAGTATCAAATTAGCGTCTCATGCAGATATTGCAGTTGCCAATGGGGGTGCTATTCGCTCAAGTTTGTACCAAGGGGATGTCTATGGAGAAGATTTACGTGCGGTGTGCCCTTTTGATGATCAAATTGTCGTGCTGAAAGTCACAGGTGAAGATATCTGGAAGATGCTAGAAAATAGTTTAACCACTTATACGGATGAATTCCCAGGAGGAAGATTTTTACAAGTATCTGGTATTCATTATACATTTGATAGTTCTAAACCAGTTGGAAGTCGTCTGCAGTCTGTGGTATTGCATGATGGAACAGCGATTCAACGCAATCAGTTCTATACAGTGGCCGTGACTGATTATATGGCAGGAAAACAGGGCTATGCTGAAAGCAATGGTGATGGATATGTGATGTTGAATTATTATGATGAAGCAACTAAAAAAGGAAATGTACAACTTGTGGAAGAAACGCACATGACGTTTCAAGATGCAATGAAAATATATTTTGAGTATAATAAGGATCAGACGATTCATGTGGAATTAGATAACAGGATTGTGGATAATGCTCATAAATAGTTGGTTGGTATGAGGAGGAATAAGGAATATGAAGGGTAGGAAATTTTTACAATCAAAAAGAAATAGAAGGATATTCCTTTTTCTTTTCTTTGCAATTTTGCTGTTGTTAGGAATATCTGCTTTTTACTCTTACCAAAAAGAAGCGAAGCGGACAGTATCTAAAATCAGTCAAGTTTATTTACAAGAAATGTCAGAACAAATGAATAATCATTTTAAAACGAATTTGGATAGTTTATATGCGCAGATTGAAACGATCGGAAATTCTGTTTCCGCTTCAGAATTAGAAAGTGAAGAACATTTGCTTGCTTTTTTAAATCGTGTCAAAGAAGATAATCAATTTTCACATGTAGCGCTGATAAGTGAACAAGGGATTGCTTATTCTTCCGATGGTATCTTTCCAGCAATTTCAAAGATTTCTGGACTTCATCAATTATTGGAAGGTAATGAGAAACTTTTATCAGTAAACGAAACTATCTGGGGAAATGATATGATGTTATTGGGTGCAACCATTGATGATAAAGTGTTTTTTAATGATCACTTTATTGCAGTTATAGCCGGTATTGATACATCAATTATTGGTGAAAAGCTTGCATTAAATAAAGCTGGGACTTCCTCATATTCTAATATTATCGCACTTGATGGCACTTTTATCATTCGCAATTCTAATACGGATGTGATGTTACAGGGAACTAATCTATATTCTATTTTAGAACATCAATCTGTTTTTGATGAAGGATATTCATTAGAAAATCTTAAACAGAACATTCAAGATGGAAAGGAAGATATGATATCTTTACGGTTGTATAATCATCATGAGTATTTATATTATGCTCCGATAGCTGGAACAAATTGGTATATGTGTACAAGTATGGCATATACAACTGTAAATTCACAAGTCTCAGCATTGAGCAACTTTCTATTGATTGTAGCAACTGGAATTTTTATTTTGATTTTATTGGTAATTGGAACTTTCTTTTTCTTACATCAGCAAAGTGAAAAACGCTATCGTGAACAAATTATCAAAGAGAAAGAAGAAGCAGAAAAAGCAAATCAGGCAAAAAGTAATTTCCTATCTTCTATGTCACATGAGATACGGACACCATTAAATGGCATTATTGGAATGACGGAAGTTGGAAAACATTACATTAACCAACCTAGCCGTATGAAAAATTGCATGGATAAAATATCCTTATCTTCTAAGCATCTTCTTACTTTAATCAATGATATTTTAGATATGTCTAAGATTGAAAGTGGAAAAATTGAATTACATAATGAAGCATTTGATTTCGGTACATTATTGAAATCGTTAACGACTGTATTCTACTCTCAGGCAAAAGAAAAAGGTATCCGCTTTGAAGTTCTACTTGATGGAATTATTGATAGTTTTCTTATCAGTGATGCACTTCGTTTAAATCAGATTCTTACGAATATGATTTCTAACGCACTCAAATTTACGCCAGAAAATGGAGTTGTAGAATTGCGTGTAGAAAGAATGCAGCATCATGCAGCGAAGGAAGATGAAGTTTGGTATCATTTTGTAGTGAAAGATACTGGATGTGGCATAGCAGAAGAGAATCTACAGCGTATCTTTGAACCTTTTACACAAGAAGATAGTGGAGTTGCCCGACGTTATGGAGGTACAGGGTTAGGATTACCAATCAGTAAACGATTTGTAGAATTGATGGGCGGAAGAATCTATGTAGAAAGCAAGGTCAATGTTGGAAGTAGTTTCCATGTAGAACTTCCTGTTATCTTGCCAAAGGAACAGCCAATAGAAAAACTATGCATGGAAAATAAGGAAAAAGTACTGATTCTAAATCAAGTTGATGAAATCAGAATGCAGTTAGCCTTGTTATTGGAGCATGAGGGATTCTTAGTTGAAATAGCACAATCTATGGATATTGCTCTAGACTTGCTGAAACAGGCAGCGGTCAATCAAGAAGACTTTACTATGTGTCTCATACGATGGGATTTTGGCACAGATATGCGCCATATTGTACAACAAATTAAAGAAGTAGCTAAACCATCCATTCGTATCGTTGTAACAGGTTTTGATAAGGATGAGTTGGAAGAGGTACGTCAACAAATGGCAGGAAATGATGTATTGTGTCATCCTGTCTTCCATAAAGATTTGCAAGATCTAATGTCACGTCTTTATCATGTAGCATTAGATGTGAAAGAAGTTCCTACAAAAAAAGCACTCGCTGGTAAACATGTTCTCATTGTCGAAGATAATAAGTTGAATCTTGAAATTGCTGTTGAACTCTTATCTATGGATGATGCTTGTGTAGATACTGCTAGTGATGGGGAAGAGGCTGTGAAAAAATTTGCAGAATCGAGTGAAGGCTACTATGATTTGATTCTTATGGATGTTCAAATGCCAGTTATGGATGGATATCGAGCTACCCAAATGATTCGTCATCTAGCACGACCCGATGCAGAAAGCATATTGATTATAGCAATGACAGCCAATGCATTCCAAGAAGATATTAATCGTTGCCTCGCATGTGGTATGAATGGGCATATTGGCAAACCATTTATTGTCGAAGATATTTATCAATGTTATGAAAAAACGCGGAAAGAAGCCGCTGCTTCTTATAATCTGCATCATGAGGAAAATGATGAGCCTCATGAACTATGAAATGAGTAATAGACATGAATCAAAATTTTATATTTAATTTACAAAGGATAGGTATCTAGGTCATTTAAAATAACTTAGAATTTAATGAATTTCATCTATTAAATAAAGTGTGATTTTATAAAACAAAAGTAGATAGATCAATCTTTGATACAGAAGATATTGATTGTCTACTTTTTTGTTGATAAAGAAATTGCAAATTTTAATTAATGATTTAGCCAACCAAGTTTGAATAAAAAGATTGTCTCTTATGAAGAAAATCTCAAGAATCTTGGATATGATGATTCTGATAAACCTAGTAGTATCAGTATCCATCCAAAAGATTTTGTGAGTAAACAAAATGTAAGTAATGCTTTAGATCAATATAACGAAAACATGAAAAAATGGATGAGGATAAAGTGATCTCATATACAGACTATATGGGGATTTAATGTCATCTGTTACAGATATTATTAATGTTATGAGTTATATCTTGATTGCTTTTGTTACAATATCATTAGTTGTTTCTTCTATTATGATTGGTGTCATTACTTATATTAGTGTATTGGAACGTAAAAAGGAAATTGCTCTCTTTCCTTATAGTCTTTTTTTCATATTTAATTATTTATATATTTTTATAAAGCATTAATTTTATATCTAAATAAATTTATCAAGTCAGTCAATGACTATAAGAGAATATTTGGCTATTATATGTCATATATTATGTCATTCAATAGCATACTCATGTAATCAATATAATGATAAAATATATTAAAACAGGATATGAAAATAATTATATTAGTTAAATGAGACGATTTTATCTTGGTTTGTTTAAAAAATGACTAGTTGAGATGATAATGCTTATTTATAACTAACATTATTCATTATTTAAAAGAAAGGAAATCTAGTTATGAAATCTAATGATTTTTTAGTGTTATCTAAAAGGAATATTTTCCATTCATATATGCAATGTCATGCAGAAAGTGATTCTAAATATATTCCTAATTATCCGCCAACTGTTATTGTCAATTTTTATGATGAAGGAATTATGATAAAGGATTATTGCACAAAGAAAATACTTGATAAAATTTTGTATGAAGATGTTTTAGCAATTGATTTATCATTATGCTCTAGATTGATGACTATAAAGTTTGTACCAACAAAGATGTATGATGTTGAATACATTATTAAAAAGAAAACAGGAGAAAATCTTCATTTTGAAGGTAAGAATGCTTTAATATGGAAAAATATATTTAAAATATTAAATAAAAATCATGTAATCATAAACGATGAACTTGGTTTACAAAGTATTATTAATAATTTACAAAATTCAGAAGAGTTTTATGAAATTTGTAAAGAAAGAATGGCATCTTGGAAAGAAAAATATAGTATTTCTGATCCGAAAGTTGGAGATTTGATTTAAAAGTAATTATATATTGTTTAAATGTTGATTGTTCATTCATATATAGAATATAAAATATAGTAGACGTAATATTTTTAAATGAAAGCCTGTATTAAGATAAAAATACTTCTAAGTGTATTCAATTATCAGAATTATCGAAAAGGGAATTAAAATCAAACAATAATAAGGTTCTATCTTTGTAAAAAAAATTAATTCTTGACAACTCAATAATACTTAGTTTATAATGTTTGTGTAAAGTGAGTTGTTACTTTAATTAGGCAAGGACACTAACACAGTTATACAATAGTTTATGGATTGTTACTCCTCAAGGCATGACCATTATATTTGATATGGTGTCCTTGAGGTTTTTTTATGGAAAAGGGGAGATGATATGAAAGCTATAAAAAAACTTAATAATAATGCTGTTGTTTGTGTTGATGGGAAAGGCAGAGAACTTATTGCAATTGGTAAAGGTATTGGGTTTGGTGAGATTCCTAGAGAAATTTCTATTGATAACATTGAAAGAACATTCTATGATATGAAGTATTCAGAACAAAATATTTTGAAAGATTTACCAGTAGATGTTGTTATCTTTACAGCTGATTTAATGGATATAGTTAAAAGTGAACTATCCTATGAATTAAATCCAAATGCTGCTTTGGTCATGGCTGATCATATAGCATTTGCTATTGATCGAGCTACTCAAAATATATCAGTGAAAATGCCATTATTATATGACGTTCAGCAAATGTATCCACTTGAATATAAGATAGGAAAATACATTTTAAGAAAAATTGAAAAACAATTTCACGTATCTTTACCTAAAGATGAAATTGCTGGTATTGCATTAAATTTAATCAATTCAGGATTAAACAATAAAGAGGTTATAGATAAGAGTAGACTCCAAGAATATGAAAATATGCTATATGAAGTTACAGAAATAGTTGAGCATACACAGAAAATGATTATTGATAAAGATAGTTTTGATTATTCTAGATATGCAACACATTTATTATATCTGTTTCAAAGAGTTCAATCTCACAAGACTATAAACAGTGCAAATTATGAAGTATATGAAGATATCGTTAAGAAATTCCCTTCCATTGAATCATGTGTGTCAAAAATTTGTCAGCACATAGAAGGAAAATGGAACGTAGAACTATCCAAAGATGAAAAATTGTATTTAATGTTACATATTAATCGAATATGTACGAAAAAGGATTGTAACCTGAAAGACAGGGCATAACCTCCAAAAAGACACAGTATAAACTGTATTTTGGGGGTTTTTGTTTAGTCAAGGTGATTATGCATTGAATATTGAGTAGACAAGGAGGAGAAGAAATGAAAGATATTCAAAAATCATTAGAAGAGATCATACAGTATGTTGGTGGTATAGGAAATATTGCTAATGTCACTCATTGTATGACAAGACTTCGTTTAGTGTTAAAGGATGAAAGTTTAGAAGAGAAAGAGAAATTAGAAGAGGTAGAGGGTGTTATTAAGGTTGTTCATGCTGGTGGTCAAGTTCAGATTGTTATTGGTCAACAAGTAGGTAAAGTCTATGATGAATTATGTAAGCTAGGTGGTTTTGAAAAAAGTCATTTGATTGATGAAGAAGAACAAGAGGAGAAGAAAAAAGAAAAATTAACAATTAAATCTGTTGCGAATAATATTATGGGTACTTTAAGTGGATGTATTATTCCAACATTACCAATTATGATTGTAGCTGGTATTTTTAAGATGTTAGTTATTTTATTTGGTCCGACACAATTAGGGTGGCTAGCAGAGGGCAGTGACTTAATTGTCTTATTTGAAATGGTCGGAAATGCTGGTTATTATTTCTTGCCTTTCTATGCAGCGTATAGTTCAGCTGTAAAGTTTAAAGTGAGTCCAATGATGGCATTGTTATTTTCAGGAATTATGTTAAGCCCTAATATGATAGGGATTGTAGAAGCGCAAAAAGCATTTACTGTTTTTGGTATTCCAATGCATTTAACAAGTTATATACAAGCAGTTATTCCTATTATTATTATTGTTTGGATTATGTCATATGTAGAAAGATTTTTAAAGAAACATATTCCTGATATGCTAAGAACTGTGGGTATTCCAGTTTTAACGATCACTATTATGCTTCCAATTGGTTTATGTATCTTAGGACCAGCATGTTATATTGTAATGAGTTGGATTGCTGATGGATTATTATGGGTAACTGCACATTTTGGATTATTAGCTGCGATTATTGTTGCACCATTATGGCCATTTGTTATTTTGTTTGGTATGCATGTTCCAATTTTAACAGCCTTACTTCCAGCACAAATGGAAATTGGATATGATATGATTGTGTATCCAGCGATGATAGTAGGAACGTTTACATATATGGGATTATTCTTAGCATATGCACTACGTGCAAAAGGTGTAAAGAAAAAGAGTTTAGGATGGAGTTGTTTTACAACAATGACATTAGCTAATATATCTGAACCTGGATTATATGGTATTGTTTTATCAGATCGCAAAGCATTGCTTTATTCTATGATTGGAAATATGTGTGGAGCATTAACTTGTTACTTATTGAGTGCTAAAGTCTATATCTTTGCTGGAGTAGGTTTCCCATTTTTAAATCCATTGCGTTTTGGAGAAGATATTGTCCAAGGAACAATTGGATGTATAGTTGGATTGGTAGTGACTTTTGCAATTGGAATTATTTTTGGATTCCAAGGTGAAGAAAAGTTGCAATTTGGTAAAAAGAAATTAAAAATCGGTAAAAAAGAAGTGAATATATAACTCATTTTTGATAGAAAGGAGAACTCAAAAATGACGTTTTCTAAAAGTTTTTTATGGGGTGGAGCACTTGCTGCTAATCAATGTGAAGGTGGATGGAATGAAGGTGGTCGAGGGCTAGCCAACTGTGATGTTCTACCTTATGGAAAAAATAGAACAGATATTATTAAAGGAAAAATGATACGAACTCAACCCATACAGGATGAATATTATCCAGCACAAAATGCAATAGACTTTTATCACCACTATAGAGAAGATATAGCTTTACTTGGGGAAATGGGATTTAAAACATTGAGAATATCTATTGCATGGAGTCGTATTTTTCCACACGGAGATGAGGATCAGCCTAATGAAGATGGCTTACAATTCTATGAAGATGTATTCAAAGAATGTCAAAAGTATGGAATAGAGCCGTTAGTCACTATTACGCATTATGATATACCTATGCATTTAGTAACTGAATATGGTGGATGGAAAAATCGACAGTTAATTGATTTTTATAAAAAGTTAGTGAGAGTTTTATTTGAACGTTATAAGGGTATGGTAAAGTATTGGTTAACGTTTAATGAAATTAATATTATGGTGAGTGCATGTTTTATGGCAGCTGGTTTAACTTTTGATGATGATGAAGATCAGTATACAAGTATTTATAATGCTGTACACCATGTCCTTGTTGCAAGTGCATGGGCAGTGAAGATAGGTCATGAAATTGATAATGAAAATCAAATCGGATGCATGTTGAATGCTGGATTATTTTATCCAGCAACATGTCATCCTTTAGATGTTCAGGCAGCCCAACAAGAAAATAGACAGCATTATATGTTCACTGATGTTCAAGTGAGGGGAGAATATCCTCAATATATTAAAAAGGATTTTGAAAGAAATAATTATACAATTCCATTCTGTGATGATGATGAAGAAATTTTAAAAGCAAATCTAGTTGACTATATATCATTTTCATATTATTCAACAAGAGTTGCAAAAGCCAATAGTGAAGGAGAATTTGATTCGAATTTATTAAAATCAGCACCAAATCCTTATTTAAAAGTTGAACCATGGGGTAGGTTTATAGATCCATTGGGTCTGAGAATAACAATGAATGAGATATATGATCGTTATCAAAAACCACTATTTGTAGCAGAAAATGGACTAGGTGCTCCTGATATCCCTGATCAATATGGTCATATCAATGATGATTATCGAATTGAATATTTAAGAGAACATATTAAGGCAATGAAAGATGCAATAGAGATAGATGGATTACCAGTTATGGGATATACTTGCTGGGCACCTATCGATCTCGTTTCTGTAGCTACTGGACAAATGTCGAAAAGATATGGATTCATATATGTTGATTTAGATGATAATGGAAATGGAACACTAAAGCGCAGTAAGAAGAAATCATTTGAATGGTATCAAAAAGTTATTGCTTCTAATGGGGAAAATTTTGGAGATTAATCTTATTACATATTCTATTGAGTTGTTTTATCAACTCACCTCCCTTTGAATAGAGATTAATTTCCATTAGCTCCTATTAAATTTAATTCTGAAAGGAATACTGTTATGAAACTATTAATACAGGCAGATGATTATGGAATAACAAGAGCAGTATCAAGCGGTATTATTTTTGGAATTCATCATGGTCTTATCCGTAATACTGGCATATTTACAAATATGGACTGGACAGAAGAATGTTTAGATATGATTAAACCATATCTTGAGCAAATAGATTTAGGGATTGATCTGAATATTTCTACAGGAAGACCTATTTTACCAACATATCAAATACCAACATTAGTGAATCAAGATGGAATATTTTTAACAAGTTGGGAAAGTCGAAAACAAGATGAATTTTGTCAGGATAGAAATCATGCTTCTATGGATGAAGTTTATCAGGAATTCGAAGCTCAAATTCAAAGATTTATTGAGCTTGTAGGGAAAAAACCAGACTATATTCATGGGCATGCTTACACAACTGAAAAGATTTGTCAAGTTCAGAGGTCATTAAGTCAAAAATATGGAATTCCATATACATCAGATATTTGGGATAAACTATTTGGTTTTGATATATCTGGATATAGAATACCTTGGTATATAAAACCAGCAACATTAGAAAATCAAATCAATTCTTCTTTATCCCATTATCTTCTTAGTCACAAAAATGAACTTTTACAAAAAGAATATTGTCTAGTTGTTGGTCATATGGGATATGTTGATGATGAATTGCTAAAATTATCCAGTTATCATTTATATAGAATAAAAGATTTAGAAGGTATTACTAATTTAGAAGTAATGAATTGGGTGGAAGAAAGTCATATTTCACTTATTCGTTATAGCGAGATTTGTAATCATGAGAAAGGAAGATAAAATTGATTAATTTTATAAAAAGAAATTCAGAACAAGTCGTTGCACCAGTGAGTGGTAAATGTATATCTATCACTCAAGTGAATGACGAAGTTTTTTCATCAAAGGCTATGGGCGATGGATTTGCAATTATACCTAATAATTGTACAGTTGTTTCACCTGTTAATGGAGAGGTTGTACTTATTGCAGAAACTAAACATGCGTTTGGATTGAAAACGAAAAAAGGTGTTGAAGTATTGGTGCATATTGGCTTGGATACGGTTCAGTTAGAAGGAAAAGGATTTACTGTTCATGTCAAACAAGGAGATAAAGTTAAAGCGGGTGAGACAGTTATTAGTTTTGATAGAACATATGTGGAGAATTCCTCAATTGATATGACAACTATGACTGTCTTTACTTCTGGACTAACTGAAGAAGTTTGTTTAGAGTGTTATGAAAAACAAGTCGATCAAGGTGATATTCTTATCCCTAAAATATAAATATATAAATAAATTTTAAAGATAATATATGGAGGTATGAAAATGACTGAACTAGGTGTATTGGCTTATCCTGATTTAAGTCCAATGAATAAAATTAAGGAATACTTACAACTCGCATCAAAGTATGGATTTACGAGAGTATCTTCTAGTATGCTTTCAGTAGAAGGAACAAATGAGGAGATCATTTCATATTTTAAAGAATTTAATCACATTGCACATGAATTTGGAATGAAGGTTTCTTTAGATGTGAATACAAATTTTTTAAAAAGAATGAATCAATCCTATGATGATATTTCTTTATTCCATGAAATTGATTGTGATATTATTCGTTTAGATGGCTCTTATGGAGCAGAAAATGACTATATAATGATTCAAAATCCTTATGGCATAAAAATTGAAATGAATGCGACTTCATCAAAGGTTGCTAAAGAAATTGCATATTTTTATGAGAAAGGAGTATCTCAAGAACAAATTTTATTAGGGCATAATGCTTATCCTCAGCGATATACAGGTTTGAAGTGGAAAGATTTTTTAGAAAAAAACCATCAGTTAAAATCTTATGGTTATAAGATTGCAGCTATTGTAAGTTCAAATGCCCCAAATACTCATGGAATTTGGAATGCTGAGGATGGACTCCCAACAGTTGAAAGACTACGTGACTTACCAATTGATTTACAAACAAGAATTATTTTGGCTACTGGTGAAGTTGATGATATTTTGATTGGAAATGCATATGCTACAGAAGCAGAATTAAAAGCTATTTCTGAAATTGTGAAACCTGCTAAGGCTTTTGAAGATTCTCCTATCTATGCTGAAATTAAAGCATATGGACCAATTTTACCAAAATTTGGTCCATGTAAGAGATTAAAAGTGATTCTTGAAAAAGATATCACAAAAATTGAAAAAGAAAATCTTATGGATTTTGTTCCTCAATTAGATAATGGCGATTCTTCTGAATGGATATGGCGTTCAAGAAGTGGGCGATTAATAAACAAGAATAGACCAATTCCTCCTAGAAAATATGGTAAAGAATATTTCCCAGTTGGAAGTGTTGTGGTTGTCAATGATGTTAATAAGCATTATTCTGGTGAAATTCAAATTGTAAAAATTCCAATTAAGAATGATGGAAAAAGAAATTTAATTGCAAGATTGGCACCAAATGAGGAACAGTTGCTTGAATTAATAAATAACGAGGATTTAGTAGAATTTATTGAATATTATGAATATTAGAAGAAGGTGAAATCGTTATGTTCATAAAAAGTAAAAGAGTTTATGTTGGTGATCGATTTATTCCATGTATCATTGAGATTGAAAAAGATAAAATTATGAATATTTCTGCATATAGCGATTGCAAAGTGGATAGGGATTATGGTGATCAACGTATAGTTCCAGGTTTTATTGATATTCACACACATGGTGCATATGGGTTCGATACTAACAATGCAGATGAGAACGGATTGAAGAACTGGCAAAAACGTTTAACTGAAGAAGGGGTAACATCTTTTTTACCAACAACTGTAACAGCATCAAAAGATAAATTATTAAAAGCATTAAAAAATGTAGCAAATGTTAAAAAAGAAAATTATTCAGGAGCTCATATTGTTGGAATTCATTTGGAAGGGCCATATATTGATAAAAAGTATCATGGAGCTCAACCCATCAATGCAGTGGTTAAACCAACAATAGAAGAATTTCAAGAATATCAGGATGCAGCCAATGGGTTGATTAAAATTATCACTTTAGCTGTAGAACATGATCCAAATTATATGTTGACAAAATATTGTTCAGATAACCATGTTGCTGTTTCAATAGGTCATAGTTCAGCAACACTTGAGCAGGTGACTTTTGCAGTTGCTAATGGAGCAAAGTCTATTACACATACTTTTAATGGTATGAGTCCATTTAATCATCGTGATAATGGTGTTGTTGGTGCTGCCTTACGTTGTGATTCATTATATAGCGAGATTATTTGTGATTGTAATCATGTCACTTCAGAGGCAATAAACTTGTTTTTTCGTTCTAAAGGCAAAGAAAAAGCTATTATGATCACGGACTCTTTGATGTGTAAAGGATATAAACCAGGTGAAGTATTTCATTTTTCTGATCTTGAAGTTAAAATTCATTCTGATGGTAGTGCTCATCTGGTTAAAGAGGGGAATTTTGCTGGAAGTACATTAAAAATGAATGTGGGATTAAAAAATCTGGTAGAAAAAGCACTTATTCCATTTGATGTTGCACTTCAATCATGTACATTGAATCCTGCAAAATTACTCAAAATAGATGATAGGGTTGGTAGTTTAGTGGTAGGCTATGATGCTGATATTGTTGTATTAGGAGATGATTATTCAATAATTGAAACATACTGTAAAGGGATTCCTCAATTAGGAACTCAGTGACTATATTATGAGAAAAATAGAAATTATAGAGCAAATCAAAAATCATCACTATCATGAGTGGTTGGGTAAAGAGATAAACGAGGAAACCACTCGTGATCAAATTCTGTTTGGAGATATAGATGAAGAATGTACAGGTATCATAACAGCCATATATGCAAGTGTAGATGTGATTAAACATGCTATTGAAAAAAATGTCAATCTCATTATTGTTCATGAGTCTTTATTTTGGAATCACGGAGACCATACAGATTGGTTATTGGGAAATAAAACATATCAGATTAAGAAAAAGATGATGGAATATAATCATATTACTGTTTGGCGTAATCATGATTATCTTCATGCAGGAATTGACTATAAAGGAAGACGTGTGGATGGAATATTTTATGGTTTACTAGAACTGCTGGGCTGGGAGAATTATGTTCATGGGAATATTGGATTTCCACTTATCATCAATATTCCCAAAATAAAAACAAAAGATCTTATCAACGAGATGATGTACAAACTTAACTTAAATGGAATAAAATGCTTTGGAAATATTAATGGTTATACTGAAAAAATTTATCTTCCTATGCATATAACTGGCAATGATAATGATAAAATTGCAGTTGTTGATCAAGAAAATATTGATACAATTATATCTATGGAGTGTATTGATTATACATTAGGTATCTATATTAAAGATACAGCTATGCTAAATATTAATAAATGCATTTTAGCAATTGGACATTTTAATTTAGAGGAACCTGGTATGAAATGGTATGCTGAAAAATATCTACCAACTATCTTGCCTGCAACATTACCAATTCATTTTAAACAAGTTGGTGATATGTATCAATTTGTTATTAAAGATTGAATTTGATAGTTCATTTATTTTCATGTAGTCATTAGTTTTTTAATATAAATGTTGAAAATATTCATATGTTTAAACATGATATGAATTCTTAACGCATGATAAGTATAGAGGAAGATTTGGAAAGTTATGATAATATTAAATATGAAACATATATCTCATGAAACAAGACATATATTTATTAGCCAAGTTAAAAAGCGCCAAATAAATGATTATATTTTAAAAATAATTATTGGATATGAAATTAGAGATGTGACAGAGCGAATATATACCCATAGAACTATAGAAGAATTAAGAAAAGAAATGATCAAAATCAAGTTTTAGATTTTGATTTTTTATATGAATTTTCTGATTTATGTAATTGCAAAAAAATTTTCAAACAATCTATGGGCTTTTCATAAAATAAAAGACACTTGTTAACGTTATCTAAGTGCCATAAACTTTCATGAGGATATTAAAATTTTTATTAATTATAATTTTTGTATAGTAAACAATATGTTTAGCCTAGCCCTTTTGATTACTATTCTAATAATTTCATTGAGTTTTAACTTAAATCATTAAGAAATATAAACAATAAAAAGGTAAATTCATTTTACCCTATTAGAAAAATATCTATAAAATCAATAACTTTCAAATAACTTATATATTAGTTTGAAATTTTTTGGTAAACAGTACTGTAAAGAATTCAATTTTGTTATAAAAGAAATACTTGAATAAATTGAAGGATAATATAAATAGGATATTTAATAAATTGCACATCTGATGTGCAATTTATTGTTTGTAACTCATAGATATTTTATATATGATATAGACGTAATAGATAGCGCTATTTATAACGAAAAGAGAGGAGAGAAGAAAATTGAATTCTTCATTTATTAATAAAATTCAGAATATTTTAGAAGGAAGTTTGGGTAAAGTTGCATCTAAGTTATCAACTGAAAAACATATTAATTCTTTAAAAAGTGGTATGATGTTTACACTCCCATTTACATTATTAGGTGGATTTGTAATGATATTGATGTTTTTACCAATTCCATCTGGGATTGAACCAACAAACTGGTTTTATAGTTTGTTATTGAATATTCAATCTTGGGGTTCTAGTTCACTTGTGTTAAAGACTTTATACAATTTATCCTTAGGACTTATATCAGTTTATACAGTCATTGGAATTTCATATTCGTTATCAGAAGAGTATAAACTCAAATCAAGTTATACTTGTTTAACTTCATTATTTGTATTTTTAGCAATTGCAGTAGAAGTAGGAAAAAATGAAAGTGGATTAAATTCTATTTCAATTAATTATTTAGATGCTAGTGGTATGTTTGAAGCAATTATTGTTGCGATGCTTACAGTAGAAGTGAGTCGATTATTAAAAAAATATAATGTAACGATTAGATTGCCAGAATCAGTACCACCTATGGTCAGTGCACCATTTGAATTATTAATTCCTTTAATTATCAATGTATTGCTTGTTGTTGGAGGAAATGAATTGTTAAAAATTGGTCTAGGGTATGGCTTTGTTGATTTGCTAACAAATATATTAGCTCCATTTCTATCAGCAAGCGAATCTTTACCAGCGGTTGTATTGATTAATGTACTCGTAATGACATTTTGGTTGTTTGGTATTCATGGAGCAGCTTTAATGGCAGCAATTATTGGACCGTTACAAACAGCAAATCTTACAGCGAATGCTGCTGCAGTAGCTTCAGGAGCAGCTATGACCCATGTTTTTGCTGGTTCTTTTAAGTCAATTTTTGCAACACAAATTATGTATAATGCTTTACTTATTGCTGTCTTATTATTTGCTAAAAGTCCAAGATTACGTTCACTATGTAAATTCTCTTTTATACCCAATCTATTTAATATTAATGAACCATTAATATTTGGATTACCAATTGTTATGAACGTTATTTTAGTTGTACCAATTTTATTAACAACAATATTAAATACAATTGTTTCATATTTAATGATGAGTTTTGATATTGTTGGAAAGATCTATATCTATTTCTTGCCAACTTTTCCTGCACCAATTAATGCATTTCTATCAACAATGGATTGGAAAGCTCCAGTTATGTGGTTTATATTATTTGCAGTAAATTTACTTATTTTCTATCCATTTATTAAATTATTTGATAAACAAGTCATTGAAGAAGACAAAATTGCTCTTGAAGGAGAAAATGATTAATGAATACAAAGTATGTGTTTCCTGAAGGATTTCTTTGGGGTGGAGCATTGGCTGCAAACCAATGTGAAGGTGCATATAGAGAAGATGGTAAGGGGTTATCTGTTGCTGATTTTCTCGAATTAGGAACAGTAAGCAGTAGGGTAAAAGACTTTAAATTAACACTTAAAGATGGTGTTTATTATCCTAGACATGAAGCAATTGATTTTTATCACCATTATAAGGAAGATATAAAATTATTTGGTGAAATGGGTTTTAAATGTTTGAGAATATCAATTGCCTGGACAAGAATATTTCCAAATGGGGATGATGAAGAACCTAATAAAAAAGGTATTGAATTTTATAAGAATGTTTTAACTGAAATGAAAAAATATAAAATAGAGCCTATATTAACGATTTCACATTTTGAGATGCCAAGTGCTTTAGTTGAAAACTATGGTGGATGGGAAAATTATGAACTAATTCATTTGTTTGAAAATTATACTAGAGTTTTATTTACTGAATTTTCAGATGTAAAGTACTGGATAGTATTTAATGAGATAAATTGTGCAGTTAATGATATTCATGGAGATTGGCCAATATGTATTCATACAGGACTAAAGATGGATATAGGTGATAATAGATTTGAAAAAATTTATCAGGCTATTCATCATCAATTTGTTGCCACTGCAAAAACTGTTCAATTATGTCATAAAATGTTAAAAGGAGCTCAAATAGGAGCAATGGTTGCGCATATTCCATCTTATCCAAGAACATGTGATCCGGAGGATATTTATAACAATTTTTGGCGAGAAAGATATAAAGAGTTATTCTTTTTAGATGTTCCTGCAACTGGCAAATATCCTTATTATTTTCATAAATATATGCAACAAAATAATGCAATCATTGATATGAAAGAAGACGATTTACGCTTAATAAGTGAGAATAAAATAGATTTTATTGCTTTTAGTTATTATATGTCAATAGCATTTTCGAGTTATCCTGAGAAGTATCAAGAGGGATCAGGAAATATTTTTAGTGGAGTTAAAAATCCTTATTTAAAAGCTAGTGATTGGGGCTGGGAAATTGATCCATTAGGGCTTAGATATTCATTAAATTATCTTTATGATAGATATCATTTGCCATTATTTATAGTCGAAAATGGATTTGGTGCTGATGACGATGCATTACAAGAAGAAATTGATGATCAATATAGGATTGACTATTTTAATTCTCATTTTAAGGAAGCATATAAAGCTATAGAAGAAGATGGGGTTGATTTAATAGGTTTTTGTACTTGGGGACCAATAGACATTATTTCAGCTGGAAGTGGTGAAATGAAAAAAAGGTATGGATTTATCTATGTTGATAAAGATAATAATGGTCAAGGAACTTTGCAAAGAAGAAAAAAGAAAAGTTTTTATTGGTATAAAGATGTTATTGCATCAAATGGAGGAACTTTGCAATGATAGGCCAATCAGATAATTTTAACTGTGGAGAAGATAAAGGACAGTATATACTATTTAAAAATAAAAATGGACAAAATATTGGTATTTCAAAATTGAATATAGATGGAATTATTTATAAAGATGGACTCTTTTTTAAAGATCATGATCATACTGGAATATTGAATCTTTATAAAGATTGGAGACTAGATCCAGATATAAGAGCCAATGATTTGGCAAATAAACTATCAATAGAAGAAATAGCTGGATTAATGTTATATTCTTCACATCAAACGGTAACAAAGAAGAGTAGTAAGTATGAAAAACTATTTGGTGAAAACACATATAATGGAAAAAAGTTCCAAGAATCAAATTGTGAAATATGGCATTTAACAGATCAGCAAAAAAAGTTTTTAGAAAAGGATCATGTCAGACATATTCTATTATCGTCAGTTGATAGCGCAAAAGAAGCAGCACTTTGGGCTAATGAAATTCAATCTTTTTGTGAGATGAATGGATTAGGAATACCTGTTAATATAAGTTCTGATCCAAGACATGGAATAAGTTCAGATGCGGAGTATAATTTGGGCGCAGGAAGTGATATATCAAAATGGCCTGAAAACTTAGGATTAGCTGCAACTTTTGATCCATCAGTAACAAGAGCGTTTGCTGAAATTTGTGCGAAAGAGTATAGATGCTTGGGAATCACCACAGCTTTATCACCACAGATTGATTTAGCGACTGATCCAAGATGGCGAAGATTTATTGGAACTTTTGGTGAAAACACAAAATTAAGTACTGATATGGCAGAAGCATACTGCGATGCACTTCAATCCACTTATAGTGAAACACATGAGGATCTTGGATGGGGGAGTGAAAGTGTCAATGCAATGGTGAAACACTGGCCAGGTGGAGGGAGTGGTGAAGGTGGAAGAGATGCACATTATTGTTATGGAAAATATGCTGTCTATCCAGGAAATAATTTTTCTGAACACTTAAAACCTTTCGTAAATGGTGCTTTTAAACTTAGTGGTAAAACAAGACAAGCATCTTCCGTCATGCCTTATTATACAATCTCATATAATCAGGATTTAAAAGAAAATGTTGGAAATGGATATTCTCAATATATTGTTTCAGATTTGTTAAGAGATAAATACCATTATAATGGAGTTGTTTGTACTGATTGGTTAATAACGGCCAATCATGGTCCAAATATAGAAACATTTTCTGGAAAATGCTGGGGGTTAGAGGAAAAATCAGTAGCATTTAGACATTTTAAAGCATTGGAAGCAGGTGTTGATCAATTTGGTGGAAATAATGATATTGTACCAGTATTAGAAGCCTATAAAATGTTAGTGACAAAATATGGTCAAGATAAGGCAGATGAGCGAATGCGAATATCTGCTAAACGATTATTAACGAATATGTTTCAAACTGGATTGTTTGATAATCCATATGTAGATATTGATAAGACAGTTTTAACTGTAGGATGTAGCGAATATACACAAAAAGGTTATATAACTCAAGTAAAATCAGTTGTTATGTTAAAGAATAATAATATTTTACCTATAGAAAAAAGAGTCAAGGTTTATATTCCTAGTAGAAAAGTAGAAGTGTCAACAGATTGGTTTGGAAATATCCTCCCAGAAATATCTAAACCATGTCTGAATCTAAATATAGCTCAAAAATATTATGAAGTTGTTGATAATGCTGAAGATGCTGATTTTGCAATCGTATCAATTATGAGTCCTGTAAGTGAAGGTTATGATAAGCAAAAAGGGTATATTCCAATTACATTACAATATCGTCCATATACTGCAAGTTATGCTAGAAAGACTAGTATTGCAAAAGGAGAGCCATTAGAGAAGAACTGTGATCGAAATTATTTTGGTAAATCAAATCATGCTTTTAATGAATCAGATTTAGATATGGTTTTAAAAACAAAAAAATTAATGAAAAATAAACCAGTTATTGTATCTATCATGATGAAAAAACCATGTGTTGTTAGTGAATTTGAAAAACACGCTGATGCTATACTTGTTCATTTTGGTGTACAGGATCAAGTCATACTTGAAATTATAAAAGGAATTTATGAACCAAGTGGATTATTACCATTTCAAATGCCAAAGGATATGAAAACAGTTGAAGAACAATATGAAGATGTTTCAGGTGATATGGACTGCTATACTGATGAAAATAATCATCAATACGATTTTGCATATGGTATGGATTTTAGTGGGATTATTGATGATCAACGTGTTCATAGATATAAAAAGTAGAATTGTTTATCATTCTACTTTTTCTTGCTTTACAAAATTATATTCAGGTATAATAAAAGTATAGTAAAGAAGGTGAGTTTATGATTAGAAGACAACGCGAAATACTATTTTATTTAATGAAAAGAAATGATTCAGTCATCGGAAGTCAAATAGCTAAAGAATTTCATGTGAGTTTAAGAACGGTTAGAAATGATATTAAGAAAATTAATGAAGAAATACTAAGCTTAGGTATTAAAGTCAATTCTTCAAAAACTTATGGCTATTATTTATCAGACAATGAGAAACAAATTTTATATGAAAATAAAAGGTATTTTGAAATTGCTTCACATAATACAACACTTAATTTACCAGAAACATCACAAGAAAGAGCAATGTATATATTATTAAAATTATGCACTCAAAAAACATTGAATTTAATGGATATAGAAGATGAATTATTTATTACAACAACAACAGTAAATCAAGACGTAAAAAAATTGTTATATATCATCAATAAAAAGTTTCCAAAACTTAAAATTATTTTTGTAAAATCCAATATTTTAATGTTAGACGGAACTGAAGAATCTAAAAGAGATTTAATTAGTGGTATTTTTTCACAGACAAAGGATGATATATTATTAATGAAATATATGAATTATATTTTTGATTCAGATTTCAATAAGATTTTTAATATGGTATATGTACTTATTTGTTCACTTGATGTAGGTAGAGAAGATAAATTTACTGGAAATGGATTAAAATCTTTTACATTTGATATTGTTATTAGTTATTTTCGTAATAAAAATGATAAGTTTAAGATTGAAAAAATAGACAATGACATATCTCAATATATTTTTAATATACATAATCAATTACAAAAATTGGATATAAACTTAAGTCAGAGTGATCTTCATTTCTTGCAAAAAAGATATCATACAAAAACTTTTCTTTTAAAAGATAGTTATTATATACAGAATCAAAAATGGATTGATAGTATATTATCTCAATTTAACACTCATTTAAAAAATCACTTCAATATGAGTTTAGATAAAAAATTTCAGAATGAAGAGATGAAATTATTATTAGAATGTATTATTTTGAGAATTGAAAATGGATATTATTATGATGAATATTTCAAAAATGAACTCTTTGAACATGATACATTAGCATTCATATTATCTTATATGTTAGGAAATGTAATACATTCAGTTTTAGGATATAAAATTGACAAAAATAATCTATATCTTATAGCCAGTTCTCTTTCGGGTTATTTAAGAAAAAACTTTCATATTATTGAAGCTTATCTGGTTTGTAATCAAGATAAAGGGTATTGTGTAAATCTGATTGATATGTTAAAACGAATTTCAGCTGATAAAATTTATATTAAAGGTGTAATAAATAGTATGGATTATTTTTTTAATAAAAATATGTATGAGAATGAAATGATGATTATTAATAGTAATGATTTTCAATTTTATGAGAAAAATAATATAAGAATAGAAAAAATACCTGTGACATATGCGGATGTAGTAAAGATTGAAGAAGTATATTTTAAAAGTATTCTCAAAAATGTAATAATAAATATTGATAAATATAGTGATATAAAAGCAAACACATTTGATGAGTTATTAACTTTGCTAGAAACTCAATATCACCTCAAAAATAATGAATTAAATAGAAGTATTGAATTAGGAATATACAAAGCAAGGGATGAAAAAATGATTATCCCATATATTGATTATGAATTGGTAAATATTGAAATAAAAGAAATTAAAGTTAATATGAAATTCAATAATTTTCATATTGAACATATCATCATTATAAGAATTGGGGAAATTGACTTTAAGGAATTTTATGCATTATTGTATTATTATATGAGTTGATTTTTTATAATGTAAGAATTGAATTTTAAAATCATATTTGTAATTATTTACAAGTTTCTTCAATCGAAACTGAAACCAAGAATTATCAAAATAATAATGAAAAAAACGAATTCAAAAAACAATGAATTTATCAATGTAAATTAGATTTTGAAGTGAAATTTTAAAAGTTATATTTTATTTAAATGTGTGCAATAAGTATGTAATTCATCACCTCTGAGGACTTCTTACAAGTTCTTAAATATTTATAGGACAATAATAGCCGTATCAAAACAGTTACAATGAATTGTTGTTATAAATCAATTCCATTTTTTTACTAAACATTGATCATACTTCTTCTTCGGAATGCATTCGACCTTGTTCATAATCTTTTTCTGCTTCTTCTAATTTTTCTTCAATATTCTGTGAATGAGTAAAACATTTTGTGTCTTTTCGTTTTAATTCATTGGACAATTTCATTAATGTCACACTCCTAATAAATAATTTATTATTATTTAAATAAATATGGAATAGTTGTTTACTATTCCATAAAATATTTTAAATTAATTTGTTTTCATAATCTTCTAATTGATGAAATACACGTAAGATATTGATTATATTTTTCGTTTGATCAATTTCATAACATAATAAATATCCCATAAATAGTGCACAACAGATTTCACGTTTATTCCTAATCAGTCTAACCCTTTGAATAAAAGGGGAGTCCGATAATATAGCAATCTCTGCTTCAATAGAATCAAGGAAATGATTATTAATTTGAGGATTGAAATAAGTTTGATTATAATAACTTAAGATATTATTGGTATCATTTATGGCTCTATCAGCAAAATTAACATGAAATTTAATTGTCACGATAAGCATACCTATTACGTAATTGTTCTAAAACAGTCGCAACATCAGTTACCTTACCGTTATCAACATCTTTTAATCTTTCATCTATTTTTTCTTCAATAGATTTTGGGCTTATTGATATGTTTTATAGGTTTCATAATATCAGCTACTTTATTATTTATAGTATATCAAATTTATAAATTAATACTATTAGTTTTCATAATAATTATTTAATGTTGATGAGGCTGAATTGAAAAAATATAGTATTTTCGATTTGGTTGAACTTGTAGAAAATAAATATATCAGGTATGATATATCTATATGATTGGAGTGTGAAAGTGTGAAATATGCAGTTTTACCTATTGAAAGGTTTGAATTAGATTATGCATTAAAAATTGGTGATTTTTATTTTATTCCATCAGAATTAAAAAGTGAGAGTGGGGAAGTTGAATATGATAAAAGTATGAGTGATGAGGATCGAATAAAAGAAAAAGAGGTATTATTACTAGCTTGGGAACTTTATAAATCATGGGATGATCAAGGAGTAACTTGTTGCTTTTTTCCATATGAAGATCCATTGATTGAATTAGATAATAGAAATGCTAACGATAATAGTTTTATTATCAAAAAAATGATTAGAGAAGCAAGAGATTTTTTAAATGTTTTTATTTTATCAATATGTCATTTTGAAAATAAAATGGAATTGCCTACTTATCCAGGAATATTTATGCAAACTCAATTAGCTGCTTATGTAGATACTGAAAAAAAAGAGGCTATTTTTTTGAGTGGAAATATTGAATATATTTCATATGAAGGTTTAGGAATGTATGCTGAAATAAATAATATTAATCTTGATTTTGTAGAAATTTATAATAGTAAAAGAAATGATGAGGTGATAAATACAATCAAAAAATGTTTATATTTATTACAACAAAGTTTATACGAGTTTGATTTGACAACTGCATTTAATACTTTAATTAGGGCTTGTGAAATTATTGCGAATCCTCAAGAGTATATTAAACTTAAAGATGTTAGAAAATTTATTCAGTTTTTTTTACTATTAGATAGATATGATGTGGAAAATGAAAAAGGAAAGTTTAAAACATCGTATATGCAAGATTGTGATAATTTAATAGAGATTTTTCAAAGTTTAAGAACTGCAACTATTCATACAAGCAAAAATTTAGATGAATTTTATAATGAATCTAGAGATGTGAATCATTTTTTAAATTCTTTATACTTTAAGATTATCACTGTGTGTAGGACAATATTTGAAACTAAAATTACTAATTATAGCGATTTGCATGAATATAAAAAAAATATTATGTTGAGTGTAGGATTATAAAATTTATAGATAGATATATTATACTTTTTAAATTATGTATTCATTAGTAAATACCATAGATAAGAGAATAAATTCTATATAAAATTAGTAGAGATAGATTGAAGGGGAGGATGTTTATGAAACAAGATGATTTGGTAAAAGCGATTAATAATTATATAGAATTAGACAATAATCGTTATTCTGCAATTCTTATAAATGCTCATTGGGTTGCTTGAAAAACATACTTTGTAAAAAACGTTTTATTTAATGAGATAAAGATAACATTACATCAGAATAATAAGCATCTATTTTATATATCATTAAATGGAATTAATGGTATTAACGAATTGCATTCAAGGTTTAATATTACAAAATTGCAATTTGGAATAAGTAAAGGAAATTCTAAAAATAAAAATTTCAAGCAAGATTCATTGGCAATAGTATCTACTTTTACATAAATACTTTCAGATGAGAAAAAAAGATTAGAATTTTTTGCGAAAATGATTAATTCTGTAATTAAAATTAGTAATAAAATGTTGTAGAATATACATGGGGATAATTTTATATTTATATTGGATGATTTAGAAAGATGTACTGTCGATATTCAGGAGTTATTAGGATGTATAAGTGATATTGCTGAACAAGATTCTTGTAAATTTATAATTGTAGGTAATGAAAATGAAATAAAAAATCAAGCGAATATAAAAGAATAAAGGAAAAGGTAATTGGACACACATATTTATTTACACAGAGCATTGAGGATATACTAAAGAATGAGCTTAATGATGATGACTTTTCAGATGTTAAGAAACAATTTATTAATTGGCTAGAAAATTTTGAAAATGTTAATTGTAGAATACTATTTCAATCAATCAATTAATGCTTATCAAATTCTAAAGAGTGAAATAAATAAATTGAATTTTTCGTATTTTGATAATGAAAATAAATGGCAAGAGTTTTGTGCTATCCTATTGAAATCTTGCTATTTTATAAAGGAACAGATTTCAGTACCTAAAGATTTACAAAAGAAGGGTGTAGAAAGGGCATTATATGATTTTATAATAGAATGTAATAATAGAAAAATGGAGTTTGAATTTGTAAAAATACAGTTGAAAATGGATATTTTAATAAAGAACAAATTCAAGAAGAACTAGATTTATATATAAAAAAAGAAAAAAATTATATAAAATAATGATTTTCAGTAAATATATTTTATATAATTATAGTTTGATAAATTGTCTACTAAATTGTGAAAGGATATTGAATTGATCAATATCTTTTTTATGTTAGAAGTCAAGATGTTTAAATAATTTTGTGTTATGGCTAATGAACTATGACCAAGTATTTTTTGTCAGGTTACAACATTTCCACCCATGAGAATCCACTTTTTTGCAAAGGTATATCTTTATCGGTGAATACCAGTTTTATAAATACCTCTATTGTGATGATACTCAAATAAACTTTGGATTGATAAATTGTTTCCCAAACACATTGCAAAACAAGTAATCATCATTATTATATTGTCTTACAATTAGATATTTATGTAGAATCGTATCAATTGTAGAGTTTAAAGGCAATATAAGAGACTTTATGTTTTTAGTCATTCTTATATAAACAACCTCATTATCAAAATCTATATCCTTTATCTTAATGTTTATGAGACAGTTCATTCTAATACCTGTTGATAATAAGAAATTAATGATAACCCATATTTTATATTCACTGAAACTACATTGTTTCATGTTAGGCTTTTTTAATAATATAGATAATTCATTGTCACTATAACATTCAATAGGTTCTTTATCTACTATAATAAGAGTAATATCAAAAGTTTTTAAATAATCATTTTTCACAGAGAAGCGCATAAGTGTTTTTAAGTCTCTAGCATATGCATATAGTGTTGTATCTTTCACATTAAGATTATCTTTTATATCTAGAATAAAATTATTCATAGTTTCTTGATTAAAAGATGAAATAGGAGTATTAGGATCAATAAACCTATAAATTGACTTCATACATTCTTTGTAATGCTTAATCGTTCCATCACGTAAACTCCTAGCCATGCAATATAACAAGTATTCTTCACATCCTTCCTCAAATGTTAAATTTGTTTCTTTTTTCATTGTTAATTTTTTCATAATTCTACCTTTCTTGTGTACAAAAAAAACTGTACACATCACCATAGAATTTATCTAAATAACGTGTACAGTTTCATTATGTTAAAATTAACAAGTTTTATATTTACTAGAGATACATTGTATTCTAGATAATTCAAAAAGCGTTGATTTTATCAAATTATTTACAAGCTTCTTCAATCGCTACAGCAACAGCTACAGTTGCACCAACCATTGGGTTGTTACCCATACCGATTAATCCCATCATTTCTACGTGAGCAGGAACTGATGAAGAACCAGCGAATTGTGCATCACTGTGCATACGTCCCATAGTATCAGTCATACCATAAGAAGCAGGTCCAGCTGCCATGTTATCAGGATGTAATGTACGTCCTGTTCCTCCACCTGAAGCAACAGAGAAATATTTCTTACCTTGTTCTACACATTCTTTTTTATAAGTACCAGCTACTGGATGTTGGAAACGAGTAGGGTTAGTAGAGTTACCAGTAATAGAAACATCTACACCTTCTTTGTGCATAATTGCAACACCTTCACGAACATCATCAGAACCATAGCAGTTTACTTTTGCTCTTGGTCCATCAGAGTAAGCTGTTCTAGATAATTCTTTCACTTCACCAGTGAAATAATCAAATTCAGTTTCAACATAAGTGAATCCATTAATTCTTGAAATGATCTTAGCAGCATCTTTACCTAAACCATTTAAAATAACTCTTAATGGTTTTGTTCTAACTTTGTTAGCTTTTTCAGCAATTTTAATTGCTCCTTCAGCAGCAGCAAATGATTCATGTCCTGCTAAGAAACAGAAACATTCAGTTTTTTCATCTAATAACATAGATCCTAAGTTACCATGTCCTAAACCAACTTTACGATCATCAGCAACAGATCCAGGAATACAGAATGATTGTAAACCTACACCAATAGTTTTTGCAGCATCAACTGCTTTTACATCTCCGTTTTTGATTGCCATTGCAGCACCTACAGTGTAAGCCCAGCAAGCATTTTCAAAACAGATAGGTTGAGTTGATTTTACGATTTCGTAAACATCAATACCTTTTTCATCACAAATTGCTTTAGCTTCTTCAATAGATTTAATATCATATTTAGCTAATGCAGCGTTGATTTGATCAATTCTACGTTCATAATTTTCAAATAATGCCATCTTTGTACCCTCCATTATTCCTTTCTTGGATCGATGTATTTAGCAGCATTATCAAATCTACCATAAGTACCAGTAGCTTCTTTTAATGCTTCATTTGCATCTTTTCCAGCTTTAATCATATCCATCATTCTACCAAGACTAATGAATTCGTAACCGATGATTTCATTATTATCATCTAAAGCAATTCTGTTAATATATCCTTCAGTTAATTCAAGATATCTAGGACCTTTTAATTTAGTAGAATAAGCAGTACCAACCATACTTCTTAATCCTTTACCTAAATCTTCAAGACCAGCTCCAACAGATAAACCACCTTCAGAGAAAGCAGACTGGCTACGTCCATAAACGATTTGTAAGAATAATTCTCTCATTGCAGTATTAATAGCATCACAAACTAAGTCAGTATTTAAACCTTCTAATAAAGTTTTACCAACTAAAGCTTCACTTGCCATAGCAGCTGAGTGAGTCATACCAGAGCATCCAATTGTTTCAATTAATGCTTCTTCGATAATTCCTTCTTTTACATTTAATGATAACTTACATGCACCTTGTTGAGGAGCACACCAACCAATACCATGTGTAAAACCAGAAATATCTTTGATTTCTTTTGAATATACCCATTTTCCTTCTTCAGGAATTGGAGCACATCCATGATTTCCACCGCGTGCAACAGTGCACATTTCTTCGACTTCTTTTGTATAAATCATTTTTTTACTCCTTTCATTTTCTTAAAATGATTACAGCATGGACAAGAGAAATAATTATTTCTCTCTTTTCCAGGTGAAGGAATTCACCTACTGTGATTATAAGGCAAAAGTGTCTTAAAGTCAATGAAGTCCACAGTTTCCCAAGATAAAAATATCGAATTATGTCAATCCTTTTCATCTGATGAAAAAAATTGATGTACAGTTTATTGACATTTGCATATTTTATATTATAATAGTTCAAAATAGAACTATTTGGAGGGCGTATGACAGAATTACTCAATATGATTCATAGCATGAAAAAACTTTATGATCATCTATGTTTAGATGTCATGGAAAAATATCATATCACACGTAGTGAATTAGATATTTTACTCTTTTTAAACAATAATCCTGAATTTGATAGTGCCAAGGATATTGTAGAAAAAAGAGGACTTGTGAAATCACATGCTTCAATGGGAATAGAGAAATTGTTGAAAAATGGATATATTGAATCCATTCAAGATAAAAATGATAAACGTAAATATCATTTGTATCTTTTACCATTATCTCAGCCTCTTATTCATGATGGTTTACAAGTGCAAAAACATTTTAATGAGATACTATTTAAAAATTTTACTTTAGAAGAAAAAAAGATATATCAAAAAATGGTTCAACAGATGTATGACAACATAAAACAAGAGGAGGTTCATTTATAATGTTTGCATGGTTTATTTATATTGTTGCTGGAATGGGAGCGGGAATTGGTACTGGGTTGGCAGGATTATCAGCAGCCGCTGTTATTTCACCAATGTTGATTACTTTTTTAGGTTTTGATCCTTATGAGGCAGTTGGTATTTCTTTAGCATCAGATGTTTTGGCTTCAGCTATCTCAGCTTATACTTATGGTAAAAATAAGAACTTAGATGTTAAAAATGGTTTGGTCATGTTAGCAAGTGTCCTTGTTTTTACACTTATTGGAAGTTATATTGCTTCTTTGGTACCAAGTGGAACAATGGGAAGTTTTTCAGTCTTTATGACATTATTATTAGGAATTAAGTTTATTGTTAAACCAGTTATGACAACGAAAGAAGCCTTAGCATCTAAAACGCAAAAACAAAAAGTGATTCAATCTTTATTATGTGGTTGTTTAATTGGATTTATTTGTGGATTTATTGGTGCAGGTGGCGGAATGATGTTATTATTAATTTTAACATCTGTACTTCAATATGAACTGAAAACAGCAGTTGGAACAAGTGTGTTTATTATGGCCTTTACTGCTTTTACAGGTGCTGCATCACATATGTATATTGGTGGTTTTCCAGATTTAGAAGCATTAATTGTATGTATCATTGCGACTCTTGTTGGGGCCAGAGTCGCTGCTTTGTTTGCAAATAAGGCAGAACCAAAAGTGTTAAATCAGGCAACTGGAGTTGTTTTAACAGTTTTAGGATTGGCTATGGTAGTCACAAAATATTTATTTTAGATGAAAGTATAAAAGTTATCCGTTGAATGGATAACTTTTATTTTTGCTTATCTTTACGCATATGTTTGAGTGCTTTATCTAAAAAATCAATTCCTTGCATATAAAAAATATTTTCATCTTTATTAAGTGATCTGATTGTTTGACAAACTCTTGCTTCATCTTTACCTTGAATTAATAAATCAAGATTACCATGATCATGAAGCCCTAACAGGTGATTAAGATCAATATCTAATAATTGACAAATATCTCTTAATACATCTAATGGCGGATAACAGGTGTCATTGACATATGTTGAAAATGTCTTTGGATTAATATTGAGTTGATCAGCTGCTGCTTTTTGTGTTAAATTTTTCTGTTCTAATCGAGCAGCAATAATTTTACCAATTTTCAACATAGCTTTTCACCTCTTTTATATGATTATAACGAAAACTCATTAAAATCTGTGAAATATCTATTTAAAATAGAATTATATTTGATAACTATTTAAACTGCTGATATAATAAAAATATCAAACATATACAAATGTAAGTATAGAAGGAGTGAAAAATATGTACATATATGATTTTCTAATGTCTTTAGATCTATTTCAAAAAGATAAACTACCAAATCTTGAACGTTTTATTAAAAATGCAATTTATTATGGTATCAATACAAAAGATGAACTTAATGAAAGAGAAATATCCTATAATGGAGATGATCAAAATTATCTTGTTTATTCATTAGGTAAAAATACACATAAACTTTATTCTATTGGTATCGATCAGGAATTAAATTATATTCAAGAATTAACTAAAGAGCCTTTGAAAATACCAAGAGCATCGATGATTTATGTTGATACAGCCATTTTTGAAGCTATCAGATTATATGATGAACTCACAAGATATCCTGATTCACAAGCTTTTTTTGATTTCACATTAAATTATGATATCCAGCTTATGACAAGTCTTTATCAGGATAATCATTTTGAATATAAACCAGCCCTTGTTTATTTTCATAATAATCCCATTGAAAGAGACATTGCTCAAGCTCAATTTGTTTATTTTATAAAAAAATATGCTCAGCATCGCTTAAAGAATGCCAAAGCTAAAGGAACATACATTTATCATAATTTTGATGCTGTTTTAAAAAATACATTATTAAGTTATGATGCCATTCAAGAAAGGGGATATAAAGTATCAGAATATACCCATATTCCTAATGAAGAATTTGATGATTTTTTACAACAAATCTTTTATTTACCACATTATATGAAAGAAGAATAAAAAAACAGCTAGGAAATTAATTATCCTAGCTGTTTTCACCATTTATTCAATAGAAATATATTTCTTTTCTTCAACTTGTTTAACTGTATCTTTAGGAATAGAAATCTTTAACTCACCATTATCAAATGATGCTTTAATATCTTCTTCTTTGATACCTTCACCAACATAGAAGTTACGACTGCAACTTCCACTATAACGCTCACGTCTAATCACATGACCTTCATCATCTTTTTCTTCATTATCAATATTTTTTGTTGCATTGATAATCAAGTAACCATCTTTTAATTCCATTTGGATATCTTCCTTTTTATAACCAGGAAGTTCCATATTCATTAAATACTGTCCATCTTTTTCAACAATATCAGTACGCATTGCATCAACTGATGAATAATTAAATGGATCATGGAATAAATCATCAAACATATCACTAAATGTAGGTAGGAATTTCATAAAATATCGCCTCTTTCTTTTTTACCACCATAATTCTCAATACACTATTGAGAAATGAAACAACTACCTCATTAGGGGATCTCCCTAACTACAATTATATTATACCACTCTTTTTAGCACTGTCAAGCATAGAGTGCTAAAAATTTCTATATTTGTAAATTTGATTTTTTATTCGAGGAGTTATGATATGATTTTATCAGGAGTGTGATTATATGATAAAACTTGTTGTAAGTGACATGGATGGAACATTAATTAATCATCAAAGTCAAATCTCGCCAGCTAATTTAAAGGCGATTCATCAATTACAGGCATCTGGTATAGAATTTGCAATTGCAAGTGGTAGGGATTATCAGGGGGTACGTTCAGTTTTAGATCGTTATGATATTCATTGTAGTGCGATTTTAGGAAATGGAGCACAATACTGTGATGAGAATCATCAAATTGTTATGGATTGTTATTTGAATAAAGATGTATGTTTCAATATTGTTTCTATTTTTGAAGCAGCACATATCCCTTATATGATTTTTACAACACAGGGATTTTATACTGGCTTAGAGCCTCAATTTGTTAAAGATATGTTTATAGAAAGAGCTGTTCGCCGTTTTCATAGTCGACCTGAAGATTATGCTGACCAGGGTGCTTTTGCGATGTCTCCTTGTAATCAATTACAAAAAATAAATCATTTTGAGGAATTTTTAAAACGTGATTTAGATATTATTAAGGTTGAAGCTTTTTCATTAGATGCTAAGGATATTCCACCGACAAAAGAACAACTAGCACAAATTCCTACAATTTCTTATCTATCTTCTTTTGATGATAATGTTGAAGTAACAGATGAGAATGCACAAAAAGGCTATATTCTTAAAAAAGTTGCACAGCTTAAACATATATCTATTGACGAAATTGCTGTTTTAGGTGATGGCATGAATGATTTAAGCATGTTTGAAGAATTTCCTTGTTCCTTTGCACCTATGAATGCTGAGGAAAGAATCAAAGAATTGGCTCATTATATTGTGAGTGATTGTGAAGAAGATGGTTTTGCTGAAGCTATTGATATGATACTGAAGGATTTTTAAAAGAAATCCTTTTTTTCTTAATAGATTCTTAATAAATTCATATCAATAATGTAATATAATGTAGAAAAGGGGTGGAATTATGAATATACTTGTTGTTGATGATGAAAAAGAAATTGCTGATTTAGTAGAACTTTATCTCAAAAATGAAGGATATACAGTTTATAAATTTTATAATGGAACCCATGCACTTGCCTGTGTTGATAAAGAAGAGATTGATTTAGCAATTTTAGACATTATGCTACCAGATATAGATGGTTTAACCATTTGTCAAAAAATAAGAGAACATTATAATTTTCCCATTATTATGTTAACTGCTAAAGAAACAGAAATTGATAAAATTACTGGACTGACAATAGGGGCAGATGATTATGTCACAAAACCATTTCGTCCATTGGAATTAATGGCACGTGTCAAAGCCCAATTAAGACGTTATACATCAATGCCATCACTTCAAAAGGAAACAGTGATTACTATTGGAGCATTAACGATTGATCAAACAAATCATCAATGTACTTTAAATAATCAGCCTCTATCATTAACACCTACAGAGTTTTCAATTCTTTATTTATTATGTTCGCATAAAGGGAAAGTTGTGAGCGTTGATCAGATATATCAAGATCTATGGGGTGAGAAATATTATACAAATTCAAGTAGTTCTGTTATGGTTCATATTCGTCATTTAAGAGAGAAAATGAATGATTCAGCAGAAAATCCTAAATATATTCAGACAATCTGGGGAGTAGGTTATAAAATTGGCTAAAGATTATACAAGTAAATTTCAAAAAGAGATTTTAAAGAAGCATTTAATCATTGCAATTATATCTATTGTATTAATGTTATTGTTTTATTTTTTTGTTGATCATTTTTATAATGGTGCTGCAATTAATTTTATTCAAGAGATATTTGGTTGGACATTTGCTAATTTTATTTTAAAAAATCAAAGTGCTTTTGTATTTATGACGTTATTAATTGTTCTTTTATTGAATTCATTGATTGTAGAAGTTTATGCCATTCAAAAAATTTCCCATGTCTTTTCTCAAATGAAAATATTATTTCAAAAAGATAATCAAAGAATTATATTGGATGAATCATTATTTGAGTTAGAAAATGATTTAAATGAATTAAAAATTGAATCTATTGAAAATGAAAAAAAAGCAATTAAAGAAGCTCAACATAAAGTTGATATGATTGCTTATTTAGCTCATGATATCAAAACACCTCTAGCATCAGTTATTGGGTATTTATGTTTATTAGATGAAACAGATGATTTACCCGATGATTTACGTCATAAATATACACATATGACATTAGAGAAGGCATATCGTTTAGAAAAACTGATTAATGAGTTTTTTGATATTGCAAAATTAAATCAAACATATAGTTCATTACATAAAGAAGATATTAATTTATATTATTTATTAGAGCAAATGAAAGAAGAATTCTATCCAATTATGAATCAAAAAGGACAAGTCATTGATATTCAGGTTGAACCTTCTATGATGATTTATGCAGATGCTAATAAAATAGCTCGTGTTTTTAATAATATTTTAAAAAATGCATTTTATTATGGTGATAAAAATACAACAATATCAATTGTTGGAAAACAGGATGATGTTTATTCACATATTTTATTTAGAAATATAGGAATAACTATCCCAGAAGATAAACTACAAACAATATTTGAACAATTTTATCGTTTAGATGAATCACGTTCTTCTGCAACTGGTGGTTCAGGATTAGGATTATCTATTGCGAAAATGATTGTTGAACAGCATCAGGGATTTATCAAAGCTGAAAGTCAAAATCATATTACAACATTTGAAGTTTTGATTCCACTTTTACCACTTTAATAAATTCTTAAGAATTTGTTAAACAAATTTATTGTTTTTTCTTCTATACTTGATTTGTATGGAGGAAAATTGTATGAAAAAAAAGATTGTTATTGGTATTGTGATTGTGATGATACCTTTCTTGATTTTAATTTTAGATCATTTTGTTTTAAATGAGGATCTTCATTTAGATAGTTTTTATGACAGTTCAAAAGAATGGTCATATATTACAGAACATCAAAATGAGTATCCTCTTTCCTTATTAAAATTAGCAATGCATAATAAAGAAACAATTCCTTTTGTTGCACATTATCCTCAAAATTCATCTAAAAATCTTTCTATGAATGTTCAAGATGACTTAAAAACAGGTGGAATTCCACTTTTGCTGCAATGGGATGAACGTTGGGGATATAAAAATTATGGTGATAATATTATGGCTATCAATGGATGTGGACCAACTTGTTTGTCAATGGTTGTGAGTTATCTCAAACAAAATGGACAATATCATCCCTATTGCATTGCTCAATTTGCAAGAGGGAAAGGTTATTATAGTGAAAGCGGAACGGCTTGGGGTTTAATGAATCAGGGAGCAAAGTCATTTGGTATAAAGGTTGAAGAATTAGGATTGGATGAGGAAGTGATTAAAGAAAAGTTAACTGCCAAGAATCCAATTATTTGTAGTGTTTCAAAAGGAACCTTTACAACTGAGGGACATTTTATTGTTTTACGTGAATATAAAAATGGGTTGATTTATGTTAATGATCCTAATAGTCGTGAAAAAAGTCAGAAGGGTTATACTTTCAAAGAATTAAAATATCAAATTAAAAATTTATGGGCTTATTCATTATAGCATGCTATAATCTGATAGAGGTGACAGATGTGGAAATTCGACAAGTTCCTTATACCGATTATGATTTGCAAACATTGGTACAAGAGTTAGATGATTTCTTTTTAAATGCCTGGGGACAACAAGTGGCTGGACGTTATCAAAGTTTGCATCAGCTTTCTTTGATGGCTTATGAGTGTGTTTGTTATGAAAAGGAACCTATAGGGTGTGGCTGCTTAAAACATATTGATGCTCAGAATGTAGAAATCAAGCGAATGTATGTCCGTGCCAAATATCGTCGACAAGGTGTAGCTACGCAAATATTGCAACATTTAGAAACTGTTGCAATAAACAATGGATATCGTTATTGTCTTTTAGAAACAGGAAAAGATATGCAGGATAATATATTGTTTTATGAAAAATGTGGGTATTATTTGGTTGATAATTTTGGTGATTTTATTGGTGATGATATTTGTATATGTATGAAGAAAGATTTGAATAGCAACTAGCTATTCTTTTTTTGACTCCATATATGTTACAATAAGGATAAAGGGGGAATGAAAATGATACTTATCGTAGAAGATGATCTGGGGATACAAGAAACATTAAAAGATTTATTAATGATGAAAGGCTATCAGGTCCAACAGGCTTATACAATCAAAGACGTTTTAAAGAAGGAATTAAAATCATTTGAACTGATTATTATTGATATTCAATTGCCAGATGGTAATGGTGTCACTTTATGTCAACAAATCAGACAAATTTCACAAGTTCCGATCTTATTTTTAACTGCTAGAAATGATGAAGAAACAATTGTTGAAGCTTTAAATGCAGGTGGTGATGATTATATTACAAAACCTTTTAGAGCCAATGAATTACTTGCAAGAATGCAAAGTATATCACGTCGTGTTATCAAAAATAAAGAAATCATTGAAACTGATGATTTAGTAATTGATATGAAAAAATATCAGATCTTTAAAAATAATGAAGAGATTGTTTTAAGTGCAATTGGTTATGAAATCTTATTTTTAATGGTCCAAAATCAAGGGATTGTTGTGACAAGAGAAAGATTAATAGAATTTATTGAAGAGCGAACAGGAAATTATATTGAAGATAATACAGTGACAGTTCATATGAAAAGATTAAGAGAAAAATTAGGAACATATCAAGGGCGAGACTACATTGAGACAGTAAGGGGGATTGGTTATCGATGGAAAAACGTATAAAGAAAAGTCAAACTCTTTATTCCTTAAGTTTTATATTGTTTTTTATTTGTATCATATGTTTATCTAGTTTGGGATTATGGTTCCCTGATTCCTATCTTTTTTCATGTATTCTCATATTATCTATCATTGCTTTAATAGCCCATTGTTTTTATGTTTCACATTTAAAATCATTATTATTGACGCTGATTAAAATGACTCAAATGATTATTGATCAAAAGGATGATTTATTTCCCATTATTGATGGAGAAAGTTATATTGCTGTTTTATCATCCCATTTACATTTATTAAATCAAAGAATGCAAGGAATGATAGCCTATTTAAACTTAGAAAAACAAAATTTAAAGATCTTTATAGAAGATATTTCTCATCAAATCAAAACACCATTAACCGCAATGTTTTTAAAAGAAGATATCTTATTAGAAATAACTAATGGACAACAGCATCAAATTGTTGAGCAAATTATCTTTCAAACAGAACAGATTCATCATTATATAGAATCATTATTACATCTCGCTCAATTAGAATCACAAACAATTGTTTATCATAAAAAAGAATATATGTTTGATGAATTACTAAATAGTATCCAAGAACATTTATTACCATTAATGGAAAAGCATGATGTTTCATTTTTTATACAAAATGAAAAACAAATGATTTATTGTGATTTTCAATGGATGAGTGAAGCATTAGAAAACATCTTAAAAAACTGTATTGAGCAAATTGATCATTCCCATATTCATATTTCTTATCAACAACAATCCTCTTATAATAAAATCATTATTCATGATCATGGAAAAGGTTTTTTGCCAGAAGATATTCCCCATATTTTTGAGCGATTTTATCGTAATCAATATCAAAATCATCAAGGTATCGGGATTGGTCTTTCCATAACGAAACAGATTATTGAAGATCATCATGGCACTATTCAAATTAATAATGATCAAGGCGCAGTGTTTGAAATCCTATTACCTCAAAAAGAAACAAAAAGTAAGTATCCAGTCACTATCTAGTCAGAATAAACGATTATAGTAGATAGTAGGAGGGAAGAATGATGGCACTATTAGAATTAAAGGATGTAAGAAAGAGTTATGGTTATGATGAAAATAAGGTAGATGCAATTTCTCAAATCAATATCACAATTGAGGAAGGAAGTTTTGTCGCTATTGTTGGTAAAAGCGGAAGTGGGAAATCGACTTTATTGCATGTGATGGGAGGATTAACAAAGCCTCAGCATGGAGTGGTAATGTTAGAAGGAAAGTCATTGTATGATATGAGTGATGATCAGCTGTCACGTTATCGTAGACGGAGAATGGGCTTTGTCTTTCAGTTTTATAATCTGATTTCCAGTTTAAATGTCATTGAGAATATTGTATTACCCATTCATCTGGATCATTTAAAAGAAGATCATCAATATGTAGATGAACTTTTAGACTTGCTGGATTTAAAAGAAAAGAAAACTGCCTTTGTCAGAGAACTATCAGGAGGGCAGCAACAAAGAGTAGCGATTGCCAGAGCCTTGGCAATGAAACCGGCGATTATTTTAGCTGATGAACCGACAGGAAATCTGGATGCCAAAAGTTCACAGGAAGTGGTAGAACTGTTAAAATTATCACAACGAAGATATCATCAAACCCTCATCCTGGTAACGCATGATGATATGATTGCATCACAGGCAGATCGCATCATAACAATTAGTGATGGTCGAATTGTGGGTGATTCAGATGAAAAATAATATTTTAAATCATTTTGCATTTAATGATTTAAAGAATCACAAGACAGATACAATTGTCTCCTTTATGACTTTAACATGTCTCTCTTTTATCATGCTGATGGTTACATTTTTATCACCTTTGCTACTAAATTTATATGATCTTGAATATAAGGAAACATTTGGTTATTATGACTATGAAAGTGAGCATGAATTAAGCAAGGATGAGATATTAAATGATCATTTAACAATTGGTGGTCAAGACTATCTTTTTAAAGATGCACCGATATTATATACACTGCTACATCATATAGGAACAACACTTACAGAAGATAGTATTGATTATATTGATGGAGATTTAACCAATCTTGCTGTTAATATCAGTGAAGGACGTTTACCTGAACATGAAAATGAATTGGCTGTCAAAAAAGAAGTTTTAAGAAATTTGGGTTATGAGAGTTCATTAAATCAAAATATTTCTATTCCTTATTATTTTACTGATGAAAATAATGAAGAAAATTATGGTGTGATTGAGGGGAAGATTGTTGGCTTTTTAGCTTTCTCTGGGAATTCATCAGTGATTACTGGTGATTATCAGGGAGCGAATTGTTATCGGGTTTACTTGAGAAATCAACAACATAGAAAAGTTCTCTCTAAAAAAATACAGCTACTAGCAATGAATGAGGTGTTTCAAACACGTAAAGGTTTAGATACCTTGGTTGTTATGATTGAATTTATTTTGTTTATCATTGGGAATGTTATTGCTTCAGGATTAACAATTGCTTCATTTCAAAACCGGCAAAAAGATTACACATTGCTAAGGGGATTAGGTGCAACCAAACGGCAGCTTTACTATGTTGTTTTCCTGCAGACTGTCTTCATTGGTCTGTGTGCCTTTGCATTGGCTTCCGTTTTATATGTCGTAGCCGGTCTTTGTTGCCAAACAATTTTTCAATCAAAAATAGTTTTAGAGTTCTATTTTGAATATTATATAGGTATAGGTATTATCATACTTTTGACAAGTTTTATAAGTTATTTTATACCTGCTAGAGCCTCTTGTCGTAGAGCTTTAACTGGTTCTTTTGAAAGCAATGAATTTCAATATTTCTATTATCGTTATAAGAAATTACATCAGATGAGACCACTTTATTTAGGCTGGCGACAACTTGTTGGACGTAAAAAACAAATGTTTGTCAAAATTTTTCTGATTTTTATTGTATGTTTATTCACTATGATCATGATTGGAAATAAATTTGATCAAGAAGATTCGATATCTAAAAAAATGAGTGATGCTCAAAATCGTTTACAGACAACTGAAATATCTATAAAGTATCAATTAGAAAATTTGAATCAACAAAACGATTTACATTTCTTTGATGTATATCAGCAGTATGCCAAAGAAATATTTTACATGCCTTATATAGAAATGGAAGAAAATAGAGTTCAAGTTTATAGTTATAATGATGATACAAAAAAAGCATTTCATCTAGATAAAGAATTAAAATCTGGAGAAATCATAGCGAGTCAGACTTATAGAAACGAAGGAGATACTTTATCGATTGATAAACAAGAATATACAATTGTTGAAAGTATTCCAGGGAATACAGATTTTGTGGTTATGAATCAGGAAGATTATCAACAATATGATGATCTTCAAAAAAAGACTTGTATTCAAATCAACTTTGCAAACATTCATGATAAAACAAATGGATATTTAGCTTTTGCAAAACAAAAAGATTTAAAGGGCTATTATCAGTGTAAAGATAGCTTATTAATGGCTATGAAGGATATAGATAGCTGGAAAGATTATAGCATACATAGTCTATCTTATATATCAACAGTTATTATCGTTGGAGCCTCAGTTATATATGTCTATCAATTGGCTTATGAAATTATGAAAGATAAGGAAAATATTGGGACTTATCAGCTCTTAGGTTTTCAAAAACGTGAGATATGGATGATTTATGCATCAAAATCACTTTTTATAGCAATGATAGGTTTTGTATGTGCTGTCTATTATCATTTTGTATCTTTGTATATGAATAATGTGGATGGAAATTGGCCTATCTATATAACTTCAAAAGCAATCCGAGAACAAATTGGCATACCAATTTTGATTATTATTGTTTTGATTTCCCTATCTTTATTAACAATCTACTCAATTTTAAGAAAAGATGGTTTAGAAAACAAACAATTAAGAGAATAGTTTTGACTATTCTCTTAATTTATAATAAAACATATTAGTGATGATTATGATAGTACTATTTGAATTAATAATGATCAAGGCGCAGTGTTTGAAATCCTATTACCTCAAAAAGAAACAAAAAGTAAGTATCCAGTCACTATCTAGTCAGAATAAACGATTATAGTAGATAGTAGGAGGGAAGAATGATGGCACTATTAGAATTAAAGGATGTAAGAAAGAGTTATGGTTATGATGAAAATAAGGTAGATGCAATTTCTCAAATCAATATCACGATTGAGGAAGGAAGTTTTGTCGCTATTGTTGGTAAAAGCGGAAGCGGGAAATCGACTTTATTACATGTAATGGGAGGATTAACGAAGCCTCAGCATGGAGTGGTAATGCTAGAAGGGAAGTCATTGTATGATATGAGTGATGATCAGCTGTCACGTTATCGTAGACGGAGAATGGGCTTTGTCTTTCAGTTTTATAATCTGATTTCCAGTTTAAATGTCATTGAGAATATTGTACTACCCATTCATCTGGATCATTTAAAAGAAGATCAACAATATGTAGATGAACTTTTAGACTTGCTGGATTTAAAAGAGAAGAAAACTGCCTTTGTCAGAGAACTATCAGGAGGGCAGCAACAAAGAGTAGCGATTGCCAGGGCCTTGGCAATGAAACCGGCGATTATTTTAGCTGATGAACCAACAGGAAATCTGGATGCCAAAAGTTCACAGGAAGTGGTAGAACTGTTAAAATTATCACAGCGAAGATATCATCAAACCCTCATCCTGGTGACACATGATGATATGATTGCATCACAAGCAGATCGCATCATAACAATTAGTGATGGTCGAATTGTGGGTGATTCAGATGAAAAATAATATTTTAAATCATTTTGCGTTTAATGATTTAAAGAATCATAAAAAGGATACTTTGATGACATTTATCATATTGGTATTCATTGCTGTTATATGTATCTTGTTGACTTCACTTACCCCAATCTTTGGGAATCATTATGTGCTTGAATTTCAAAAAGAATATGGAGCTTTTGATTATACTACTAAAAACACATATACAAAAGATCAACTAAATCAAATGATTATTTCTTTGGATGGAGTAAAGAAACCATTACAAGAAGCTGATGTGAAAACATGTTTCATACAAAATTTAGGATATACTTTTACTGATGATTCAATAAATTATATTATTGGTGATCCAACAATAATTGCTGTAAGGATACAACAGGGAAGATTACCAACACAAAAACATGAAATTGCTATTAAAAAAGAAGTTTTAGAAAAATATGGATATTCAGATGAATTAGGAAAAACAGTTGAGATTCCTTATGTTGGTTTGGATGGTCAAATGCAAGTCGGTAGATGGTATATTACAGGTATTTTAGAAGAGAGTGGAGAATCATCGATTGTTACAATGAATGAAGATAAGGAGGAAAGGTATCGTATTTATCTTCAAACAGATGATTCAAAAGTTATTGATAATGCATATGAATTAGGTTTGGATTCGATGTTTTATACTGAAGATTTTTTAACGGACCATCAATTAGATATACTGATTGTTATGGTACAATTTGTCCTTTTTATTGTTGGCTGTGTTATTTTATCAGGGATGACAATTGCTTCTTTTGATAATCGTAAAGATGATTATGCTCTTTTAAGGGGAATTGGAGCAACCAGACGTCAATTGTATTATGTTGTTTTTTTACAATCATTAATTTTCATAGTTGCTTCAGTGAGTGTTGCTTTTGGAATATCATTTCTTATTATCAGTCTTTTAAAAAATGTGATTGAAACAATCATTCCAATAACGTTTTTTTCTTCATATCTTATAGGGATTGTTTTTATCATCAGTCTGATGACTTTTATCAGTTACTTTATGCCTGCGAGAAGTGCAAGTTATCGTGCATTAACTGGTTCTTTTCAAAATAATGAATTTCAATATTTCTATTATCGTTATAAAAAATTACATCATATGCGTCCATTTTATTTAGGCTGGCGTCAGCTTGTAGCTCATAAAAAACAAATGATTGTTAAGATTTTTCTGATTTTTATAGCTTCTTTGATGTTGTTAGATATGATAGGAATGTCCATATATAACCAATCCTTACAACAACAAAAAGAGAATCTTGTTAAACCTCAAAATCATCAACAAATGACTATTGAGTTTACAGTCTATGAAGACAAGACAATAAATATCCATGATTTTGATGCCTTTAAATCCTATGCTTCTCAAATAGATTATCACCATACTTTTAAATTACATGATTATTCAGATGGCTATGGAAAAGTATATTGTTTTGATGAAAATCTTGCGCAAAACTTTTGGATTAAAAACATAAATCCAGGAGAAATTATTGTGAGTTCTCAATTTGCAGAAACTTATGGAAAAAATGAAGTCAATATCCAAGATGATGTTTATAAGATACAACATCAAATAGGTGAATATGAGGAAGAATTTATTGTGATGTCAGTAGATGATTTTCAAAAATATGGAGATATGAATCATTATCAGAATGTGATTGTTAAATTTGATTCTATTGATAAAAAAACACAAGGCTTAATAGCTTTTGCTAAACAAGGTGGTCATATTAAATATTTTTGGAAAGATAGTTTAGCAAATGAGCAGTTAAATTTAAGTCAAGAAGTGACACAAGATGCTAAAGAAATTCCGATTATTCAAATCAGTATTTTGTTAATAGCTGGTTTTATTTATATGTATCAACTCTCTTATGAAATACTTAAACAGCGATATACTATTGGTAGTTATCAATTAATAGGGTTAAGAAAAATTGAAATTTGGCTTATTTATGCTTATAAATCTATGCTTATAGCATTTATTGGTTTTATATGTGCAATTTATTATCATTTTGCTGATATGATGATTCAATATGGGGCTAATGGTGGCTGGCATATTTTTATGGATGGTATCCCGCTTATAAAACAAATTTTACCAGTGTTAGTGATGATATTCATATTTATATCTATCTCTTTATTTCCACTTTATTATATACTTAAAAATGATGGTTTAGAAAATATAAATGTTAAGGATTAAACAGTTGGCAAGAAGTCAACTGTTTTTATTCTTAAAAATAGTTTTGACTATTCTCTTTATTTGCTTTAAAATATAGCAAAATGGGGTGTAAATGTATGAAAATTTCGGAAATTTTGAAAAATAAAGCAACAATTTCTTTTGAGGTCTTTCCTCCAAAGAATAAAGAAGGAGATATTTCATCGATTTATTATACTATTGATGAATTGGCAAAGTTAAAACCAGATTTTATCAGTGTGACTTATGGTGCTGGTGGTTCAACAAAAGGAAAAACTGTGGAAATTGCTTCAAAGATAAAAAATGATTATCAAATTGAAGCAGTTGCACATTTAACGTGTATATCTTCAACACAAAAAGAAGTCTTAGAGATATGTCAGCAGTTAAAAGATAATCATATTGAAAATATTCTTTCTTTAAGAGGGGATTATCCACAAGATGAGTCTTTTGATAAAAATCATTTAGAATTTCAATATGCAAAAGATTTAAATCAATTAATTAGTCAAGAGTTTCCTGGTGACTTTTGCTTATCAGGAGCATGTTATCCAGAAGTTCATCAAGAAGCAGCGTGTTTTGAAGACGATTTAAAAGCACTTAAAGAAAAAGTGGATGCTGGGGCACAATATTTGATTACCCAAATTTTCTTTGACAACAACTATTATTATCGATTGGTAAAAGAAGCGAGAAAAAGAGGTATCAATGTTCCTATTCTGGCTGGTATTATGCCAATTACCAATTCTAAATCTTTACTGCATACTGCTAAAATGTGTGGATGTTCTATTCCTTATCAGTTGTCAACAATGATTGAGTCTTATTATCGTTATCCAAATGCTATGAAGGAAATTGGGATTAATTATGCGACTCATCAAATTATTGATTTAATTACCAATGGTGTAGATGGTATTCATATTTATACAATGAATAAGCCTGAAATTGCTAAGGCTATTTTTGCTAATATTCCAACTGTTTTAAAAGAGTTGAATCATGAATAAGAAAGCGATATTGCAGTATTTAAATTGGTCTGGTGAACTTGATGATAAACATCAGCAGTTGATTGATGAGTGTATTTTAGAAGTCTCAAAGATAGCTCATTTTAAAGTTGTTCATCAACAATTTTCGCTCAGTCATCGGCCACTCATGATTACAGAATTAAAGATGACTATTGATTCTAGAGATTTGGATTTTTATTTTCAAAATTGTCATCAGTGTTTAGTCATTGCTTGTACATTAGGAATTGGAATTGATCGCCAGATTAAGTATTATGAACATATTGATATGGCAAAAGCCATTGTCTTTGATGCGGTGAGTAATCGTTATTTAGAAGAATGTTGTGATGCTTATGAAAAAACATTGGACTTACCAGTTCATACTTTTCGTTTTGCACCAGGATATGGAGATTTACCACTTTCATATAATATTCCTTTATCAAGAGTTCTACAAATTGATAAGAAAATAGGTGTATCTATTAATAAAGGCGGTTTGTTTTTACCAATGAAATCAATGTTAGGAATCATTGGTATTGGTGATAATCAGGCAAAGTCATGTATGTCATGTATCAGAAAAGATGATTGTTTGTTAAGAAAAGGGGGACAAAGATGTTACGTGAAAGATTAGGAAAAGATTTACTGATTTTTGATGGTGCAATGGGGACGCAACTTCAAAATGCGGGATTAAAAGCAGGAGAAATACCTGAAGTTTATAATATAGAACATCCAGATATTATTATTGATATTCATACACGTTATTTACAAGCAGGTGCTGATTTTATTACAACCAATACTTTTGGCTGTAATCCTTTGAAAATGGCTGATAGTGGATATTGTTATTGTGATTTATTAAAAGCGGCTGTGAATAATGCGAAAATAGCACGTGAGCGTGTGAATCCAAATGCTTATATTGTTTTAGATATTGGTCCCATAGGACAATTGTTAGAACCTTTAGGAACATTATCATTTGATGAAGCTTATGAAATGATTTCTTCTCAAATATTAATGGTAAAAGATGATGTTGATGTTGTGCTACTAGAAACGATGACTGATTTGTATGAAGTCAAAGCAGGGATTTTAGCGGTTAAAGAAAATAGTGATTTGCCTGTTTTTGTCACAATGACATTTGAACAAAATAAACGAACTTTAACAGGTACTGATCCATTAACATTTGTGAATGTGGTAGAAGGCTTGGGGGTCGATGCACTAGGAGTCAATTGTTCGTTAGGACCTAATGAACTGAAACCTATTATTGAAGATATATTATCAGTTGCAAATACTCCAGTGATGATTCAACCCAATGCTGGACTTCCTTGTTTACATAATGGAGAAACATGTTATCATGTCACAAGTGATGAATATGCAAATAATATGCGAGAATACATGGATAATGGTGTCAGTATTGTGGGGGGATGTTGTGGAACAACACCAGATTTTATTGCTGAATTAAAAAAGATTGCTCCCCGTTTTGTCACTAAGCGTAGTGTTAAAAAATATACTCGTGTTTCTAGTTTGAATCAAACAGTGACATTTGAAGGTCAAATCGTTGTTTGTGGAGAAAGGTTAAATCCAACAGGCAAAAAGAAATTAAAAGCAGCACTTAAAGAAGGGCGTTATGATGAATGTGTTGTTGAAGGAATTAAGCAGCAACAAGCTGGGGCTGATATCTTAGATGTGAATGTGGGATTACCAGGTATTGATGAATCCCAAACAATGGTCAAAGTGATAAAATTATTACAGGAAGTGATTAATTTACCTTTACAGATTGATTCATCTTCACCGGAAGTAATTGAGAAGGCTTGTCGTTATTATAATGGAAAACCGTTGATTAATTCAGTTAATGGTAAAAATGAAGTCATGGATGCTATTTTCCCTATTGTAAAAAAATATGGTGGTGTTGTGATTGGTTTGACGTTAGAAGATGGAATTCCCTTATTGGCTACAGAACGTTTAAAGATTGCTCAAAAGATCATAGAGAAAGCTGATGAGTATGGTATTTCTAAAGAAAATATTATTATTGATTGTTTAACATTAACAGCTTCTGCCCAACAAAAAGAAGTTCAAGAAACATTAAAAGCATTGACTCTTGTCAAACAGGAACTTGGTGTTCATACAGTTCTTGGTGTTTCTAATGTATCATTTGGATTACCTAATCGTCCATTATTAAATCGAACATTCTTAACTTTAGCTATGCAGGCAGGTTTAGATTTACCTATTATCAATCCTTTAGATCAAGAATTAATGGGAACCATTGATGCCTATAATGTCCTTTATTATTTTGATCCAGAGAGTACACACTATATTTCTAAACAGAGTCAAGTTCAAACTATTCAACCAGCTGTGACATCGGCATTTTCTTTAGAAGATATGATTATTCATGGACTAAAAGATGAAGTTCAAGCAAAAACAAAAGAAGTTTTACAAGTCCATGATGCAATGGATGTCATCAATAATATGATTATTCCAGCTTTAAATAAAGTCGGAAAAGATTATGAAAAAAATCTAATCTTTTTACCACAACTGATCCAATCAGCAGAAACGACAAAAAAAGCTTTTGAAGTTGTCAAATCAACATTCCATGTTGACAGTCAAGTCAAAGGTCCAGTCATGATGTGTACTGTAGAAGGCGATATTCATGATATTGGTAAGAATATTGTCAAGGTGGTACTAGAGAGTTATGGTTATCAGGTGATTGATTTAGGAAAAGATGTGAAGGTTGAAAAAGTGGTTGAAGCTTATCATCAACATCAGCCTAAAATCATAGGATTAAGTGCACTGATGACAACCACTGTTGTCAATATGCAAAAAACAATTGAAGCATTACATCAAGCGGGCTGTGATTGTCCAATTTGGGTTGGCGGTGCAGTCTTAACCCAGGAAATTGCTGATGAAATTGGCGCGGATTATTATAGTGAAGATGCAATGGCATCAGTCACATTACTTAATCAATTATTATAGGAGGAAAAAAGATGGCATTAAAAGTCAAATTAGATACACAGGATGAAGATACTGCTAAAGTGGATATTCCTTTATTTGCAACAGTTGATGAAGCTGTTAAAGATATTCAGGTGGATGAAACTGTTGTTAAAATAAAAGTTCAAGAAAATAAAGAATAAAAAACAAGGTCATTTTTAAAATGATCTTGTTTTTAGATACATATTTCAAATAAATAACAGCGGATTTCTAATTGTTTATCATTTGTGAAAGAAAAATGATATAATATAAATAGATAGAAAGAAGGGAATATGATGAAACGTTTGATAGCACTTGTTATTTATACGGTTGTTGTTATTGGTGGGGCTTATTTATTTAGATTTGCACCTCAACTGCCAACAGTTCTTTATGTTTTGACAGCATTAGTTTGTTTTGGAATTATTGGACTTCTTGTGCCTGGTGGTGCATCTGGTAGCACAGGTAGGGGATTTGGACCAGGTGCTGATCTTTATTATATTAAAGCCAGTCAAGGGGAACAAAATACGATTATGACCAATATTGTGAGTGTTATATCAGTATTATACTTGATAGTTCCTTTCATTATTGCCATTTATCTATTTGCCAATTAGTTTATGATTGAGACTGTTCTTGTTTTTCTAAGAGTTCCATCCATCTTTCACTTTGCATTTCAATATCATTTTCTAATTGATCTCTTTGCTGTGTGAGATTTTGAATCTCTTGAAAATCAGTCACTCCATTCATTTGTTCATCAATATCTTTTAATTGTTTTTCTAATGTAGGAATCAAATTCTCTAAAGTTTCAAGTTCTTGTTTTTCATGATAAGAGAGTTTGATTCTTTTTTTCTTTTGTTCTTTATACTTTTGATTTGTATCACGATTTGTTTTTATCTGAGTATCAGCAATTGAAATCATTTCACTATACCCACCATTACAATAAGTGATCATTTGATCTTTAAAAACAAAGAGCCCATCACAAATTCTATCTAAGAAATAACGATCATGAGATACAGTAATAACAATTCCTTGAAAATCATCTAAATAATCTTCTAATATTTGTAATGTCATAATATCTAAATCATTGGTTGGTTCATCCAATAAAAGAACATTAGGTGCTTCCATTAATACTTTTAAAAGATATAATCTACGCTTTTCACCACCAGATAATCTTTCAATAGGTGTATACTGCATATCAGATTCAAACAAAAACTTTTCACACATCTGCTTAGCAGTCAGTTGTCCATTCATAGTATTTAAAACACGTGCAGTTTCCTGAATATAATCAATAACATTTAATGCTGGATTCATATCGCCATGTCCCTGTTTGAAATACCCAATTTTAATTGTCTCTCCTAAAATAACTTGACCTTGTGTAGGTTGAATATCACCAGCAATAATATTTAATAAGGTTGATTTTCCACATCCATTTTTTCCTAATATACCAACACGATCATTTCTTTTAAAATGATAAGAGAAAGGTTCAAAGAGTTTATTTTCATAACTCATTGAAACATCTTCTAATTCAATGGTTTTTTTACCTAATCGTGAAGAAACACTTAACATTTCTACATTTTGAATTTTCTCTCTATCTTTTTGATTATTTAATTCTTCAAATCTTTGTAAACGATCTTTACTTTTGGTAGAACGTGCCTGCACACCAGCTCTTACCCATTCTAGCTCCTTTTTTAAGAATAGTTTTCTCTTTCTTTCACTTGCTAGTTCAACTTCTTCTCTTTGTGCTTTTAATTCTAAAAAGTGTGAATAATTTGCATCATATCCATAAATTTTTGAACGATCTAATTCAAAGATTTTATTTGTAATACGTTCTAAAAAATAACGATCATGAGTGACCATTAATAATGCTTTATTAAACTTTATTAAATACTTTTCAAGATATTCAATCATTTCATTATCAAGATGATTGGTAGGTTCATCTAAAAGCAAAAGATCACATGGTTTTAAGAGTGTAATTGCTAAGGCAACACGTTTTTGTTGCCCACCAGAAAGTTCTTGTATTTTTTGAGTATAATTTTTTATTCCAAATCTATTTAAGATTGCTTGAACTTCATAATCAGGAACACTTTGATCAACATATTCATAAACCTGTTGTAAGAGCGTTAAATGATCTTGAAAATGGGGGTTTTGTGGTAAATAACTGATACGAATATCCTTTTTTCTTAAAATATCTCCCTGATAGTCATCGGTTCCAGCAATCATTTTCAATAATGTTGATTTACCAGTTCCATTAATACCAATCAATGCAACTTTATCTGTTTCATTGATGGTAAAAGAAACATCATCAACAATACATTTGAAAAGATTATATTTTGTAATGTGTGAAGCAGTAATTAACATAAGCATTCTCCTTTGTCTTATTTATTTTATCATGACTTTTGTTTTTGTAAATACTAGATTATGATATAATGGCTGTTATAGAATTGAGAGAAATGATATGAGGTTAAGAATGTTTATGAAAATAGTGAAATTTATTGTAATGATTCCTTTTTATATAATCAAATTTATTATGAAAGTGATTATGTTTATTTTTAAAATGATTTTTGGTTGGTTGTTTGGCTGGATTCCTGATTTAGATGAACGAATGAGTGGTGAAGCATTTGAAGAATATGTTTGTGAAGTATTAAGAAGGAATGGCTATAAACATGTTGAATTAACCAAACGTAGTGGTGATTATGGTATTGATATATTGGCTGATTATAAAGGGGAAAGTTATGCATTTCAATGTAAACTTTATCAAAAACCAGTCGGGGTTGCAGCTGTTCAACAAGTCTATTCAGGATGTCAATATTATGAATGTGATCAGGCTATTGTGGTTACAAATAATCGTTTTACAGCACAGGCTAAAGCCTTAGCTCAGTCAAATGGAGTGACTTTATGGGATGGGCAATATTTAGATAGCTTAAAACGTAAAGCCAATGCACACTCACTTTTTCATTTCAGAAAACCTCAGATAGAAAGACCAATTGATCCATATAAGAGTGTCATTGATGTCTTGTTAGAAGCGGGATATGCTTCAGTTGACTTGCTTGTTGAACAGCTATCTTTTAGCGAAGAAAAAGCCTTCTATGTGTTAGAAGACTTAGAATTTCATGATTTAATTTCACCCTCTGATCATTTAGGTATCCATGAATTGTATTTCTTATCATATGAAGAAGCATCAGAACAATTGATCAATTAACAAGGCTATTGTCAGCGGATATCAAAAAAGCTGCAATAATAAGCAATGCAAATCCAGAGGCAATGAGAATAGGATAAACCAATAATAAATCAGGTTGAATAATCATAGGTAAAATTGTAATGGCACCAACAGGTGGGAAAAAGATTTCAAAATAATAGATACAGCATAATAAAATGAATGTTGATAGCATGACGACCCAAATGATTGAAAAATGATTTTGAACTGTTAAATAATATCTTAAATACGCACCTATAAAAGCCATAAAAACAGTAAAAGTATAGAGTTTAAGAGAATGACTTCTTAATTTTTTATGATTTCCACTTAATTCAAAAAAAGCAACAATGAGTGGTGGAGCAATTAATAAACGATTATTTAAGCGAATAGCTAAAAATCCTAGAATACTAATAATGATAAATCTTTTGATAAATAAAGTGAATTCATGGCGATAATCAAATTGTACCGGTTCATAATGATATGGGTGACAATCGCCTTTCTTTTGTAAAAAATTTTGAATAACCACAATCATAAAAGCCATTATTGTTGCTGAAATAGGATAAATCCAAGATTCGGTATGCATTAAAATAGGTAAAATACAAGCTGAAATGAGTGGAGCAAATGTAGTGTGAGAGATGATAAGACCAAGATTACAAAGAAGAAAAGCCAACATGACTTTAAAGGTTAAAGACATATGAAGATAGCGTACCAGACAAACACCAATAATGGCATAAATCATAATCAGTATAACTAATTTCAATGATGATGTTTTCCAAACTTGTTTAGGAGCCAACCAGGCACCAATAGTAAGTGCAGTAATTTCTGGAAAAATAATTTCTGGTTCATTTAATAATAAAGAACAGCCAACCATAAGGCAGACCATTAAAAATGTGAGTATATAGGGAAATAAATTCTGCTTTTTCATCCAATCATCCTTTTCGTTGGCTTTATTCTACACATGATTTTAGCAAAAATCAATAATGTTTTTCTTAAGATAATAAAAAAATATAAAATTATGGTATAAAAACGGTCTTTTTGTTATAATATATAAGCTGTCGGAAAATATCGTTGTTTGTACAATGATACAATTTTGTGGTTTTTCTAGATAGTTTTTATAAGAAAGGGAGGTTATTCGAGTGTCAGATTCGAAAAAAATCGTTTGGTATAATCTTGCATTTATGGCATTTTCAACTGTCTGGGGTTTTGGAAATGTTGTGAACGGATTTATATACTTTAACGGTATTCAAGTTATTTTTAGCTGGATCATGATGTTTGCATTGTACTTTGTACCTTATGCATTAATGGTCGGAGAATTAGGTTCAGCATTTAAAACAGCAGGTGGAGGAGTGAGTTCTTGGATTCAAGAAACATTAGGACCTAAACTTGCTTATTATGCAGGATGGACTTATTGGGCTTGTCATATTACTTATATTGCAAGCAAAGGAAGCGGTGGCTTAAAGGCATTAAGTTGGATGGCTTTTCAAAATGGAACAACATTTGCGACATTTGATACAAGACTTATTCAATTTGCAACACTTGCGATCTTTTTGTTTTTCTGCTGGGTTGCGAGTCGTGGTTTAAATCCATTGAAGAAATTAGCAACACTTGCTGGAACAAGTATGTTTATTATGTCTATTTTATACATTATCATGATGTTTGCAGCACCTGCTATTAATCCTAATGGTGGTTATTTACATATGGACTTTAGCTGGAAAAATTTAATTCCACAATTTAACATGGGATATTTTACATCATTATCAATCTTGGTATTTGCTGTTGGAGGATGTGAAAAGATTTCACCTTATGTTAATAAAGTAGAAAATCCTTCAAAAGGATTCCCTAAAGGGATGATTGCTTTAGCTATCATGGTTATGGTTTGTGCTATTTTAGGAACAGTTGCTATGGGAATGATGTTTGATCCTGCAGATATTGCAGCTAACTTCGATGCATATAATGCCAATGGGGCTTATTGGGCATTCCAAAAATTAGGTAATTATTATGGTCTGGGAAATGCATTAATGATGATTTATGCAGCATGTAATGCTATTGGACAATTCTCAACATTGGTTATCTCTATTGATGCACCATTACGTATGTTATTAGATAACGAAAATGCACGTCAATTTATTCCGACAAAATTATTGAAGAAGAACCAATATGGTGCATATGTGAATGGAATTAAGATGGTTGCTGTTTTATCAGGAGCGATTATTTTAATTCAGGCTTTAGTACCTAGTGCTGATGCTGTCTTAACACAGTTAACAAAATTAAATTCAGTCACAATGCCAATGCGTTATTTATGGGTGTTTGTTGCTTATATTGCTTTGCGTAAAGCGAAAGATAAATTCCATCCTGAGTATAAATTTGTTAAAAATCAGGGTATTGCTCTTACAGCTGGAGTATGGTGTTTCGTAGTTACAGCTGCATGTTGTTTACTAGGAATGTATAAAGCAGGAGATATGTTTACAACTGCTCTAAATATTATTACACCAATTGTATTGGTTGCTTTAGGATTAATTATGCCAGCTATTAAAAAACGTGAAAACGAAAATACAATAACACAGTAACATCAAGACATATCCTTTTGGTTTACCAAAAGGATATGTTATAATATACACATATTAATGGAGGTATAAATAGATGTATAAAGAAGTATCTAGAGAATTGCTCTCTTTTATTCAAAAAAGTCCTACGGCATTTCATGCTGTAGAACAAATGAGAAATATTTTAAAAGAAAATGGATATGAGGAATTATTAGAAGGTCAAAAATGGTCTATTCAACCAGGACAACGTTATTTTGTTACACGTAATAATTCTAGTATCATTGCTTTGAATTTAGGAAATCAATTAGATGATTATAGTTTTAATGTAGCAGCATCACATAGTGATTCACCAACTTTTAAATTAAAAGAAAATGCTGAATTAGAAATCAGAGGAAAATATACACAATTAAATACAGAAGGTTATGGTGGAATGTTATGTGCAACATGGTTTGATCGACCATTATCAATAGCTGGACGTGTTTTAGTTAAAGATGGTGATACATATCAAACACGTTTATTAAAGATTGATCGTGATTTATTATTGATTCCTAATGTTGCGATTCATATGAATCGTAGTGTGAATGATGGTTTTGCGTATAATAAGCAAGTTGATTTGTTACCACTATTTGGTGGCACTGAAACCAAATCTGGTGATCTTAAAAAAATCATTGCAACAGAGTTAAATGTTAAAGAAACAGATATTTGTGGAGAAGATTTATATCTTTATAATCGTAGTGCACCAACAATCTGGGGTGCTCATGAAGAATTTATTTCATCACCACAATTAGATGATTTACAATGTGCTTTTACTTCATTGCAAGGTTTCTTAAAAGGATCAAATGCACAATCAATTAATGTTTTTGCATGTTTTGATAATGAAGAAGTTGGTTCAGGAACAAAACAAGGTGCTGGGTCAACATTCTTATATGATGTTTTATATCGTATCAATAAGGCTCTTGGAAAAGATGAAGAAGATTATTATCGTGCTTTGGCATCTAGTTTCATGTTAAGTGCAGATAATGCTCATGCTGTTCATCCTAATCATCCAGAAAAAACTGATGTTAATAATTGTGTATATATGAATGAAGGGATTGTTGTCAAATCTCATGCGGGACAAAAATATACAAGTGATGGTGTTAGCATTGCTGTTTTTAAAGGGTTATGTGAAAATGTAGGTGTACCTGTACAATTCTTTGCAAATCGTTCAGATGTTGTTGGTGGAAGTACCCTTGGAAATATTGCTATGGCACAAGTTTCAATGAATAGTGTTGATATTGGATTACCACAATTAGCAATGCATTCATCATATGAAACAGCAGGTATTAAAGATACTTATTATATGATTCAGGTTATGGAAGAATTCTTTAATAGTCATATTGAAGAAACAAGTGCTCATACATTAAAGGTTACAAAATAATGAAATCGATTGAATTGTTTCCAGAAAATGCTTTAAAAGTGAAAGAATTAAATGAAGATCAGTTGTCTATCTTTCAGGAAGTTCAAAAATATGTATTCTTACATCAAAAAGATAGTATCAAAGCCAATATTATTTTATCTGCGGTCTTAGATCAAATCAAACAATCACAAAAACCAATTGCTATGCCAAAAGGTATGAAAAATTATGTTATGGATATTGAAAAATCTATTTCTATGAAAGAACAAATGGCTCTCTATAAAAAACAAAGTATAGATAAGTTTGTGATTTCAGGTCTATGGCAAACAATGTGTGGATATATTGTTTTATTATTTATCAAAGAACTGATAACAGGACATTATCTGATTCATTTTTCAATTGATCTTTTAGTCGCAATTGTTGCTTTTTATATTGCTTTACATCATATTGTTAATCAATATCAATTGGTGAAAAGATTTCATTTGTCAAATAAGATTTTAATTGTTTTGTCAGTGACTTTCATTGTTGGTTTGTTTATTGCCATCATCGGTGCACAAAGTCCATTTGATATTTCCTTTCTAATTTTGGTTATTGGATATATCGCAAGTAAAAGAATTTTTGAAAAAGAGATTTAAAAAATCAACCTCATGGGGTTGATTTTTTAGTAATAACAAACGACTGGAATATTGACTTTCACCATATCATAAAGTGAAGCAGCAATATTTTTAGGAAGATTCACACAGCCATGCGAACCTTTTGTATAATAAACATTTCCCCCAAAACGTGATTGCCAGGAAGCATCATGGAGACCAATCCCACCATTAAAAGCCATCCAATAAGCCACAGGTGTTTCATATTCAGGTTTTCCATTCGCTTGAATTTCTCCTCTTAAAACACGGTTTCTTTGCATAAAATAAATGTAATATGTGCCTGCTGGTGTTTTTTTGTTAGGATCACTTGGAAGTCCTGTAACAACATCAGACTCTAAGACAACTTTCCCATTTTTAATCAGCCACATATGCTGTTTACTCATATCAATTTCTACAAATGTTTGACCTAAACCACCATTCTCATATGCAGCTTGAATCCCTGTTACAATTGGTTTTCTGGTTGTATGTTTCCCAGCCTTAATATCAGCTAATAGTCCACTGACTTCTTTGTCTTGGTTTAATCGATAGCCATAATTACCTCCACTTACTGTTTTTTGTCCTTGTGCTCCAGTAAATGTTTTTGATTTTCCAATAATATTAATTTTTTTAGCAAGTTCTTTGACAAAAGCATTTGCCTGTTTTTTAAATTCTTCTTCACTATAATAATAATTTCCTTTTTCATCAATAGATATCCACTCTATTAATGTATTGCCATCTAATACGACATCACCAGTTGTTGTCTGATAAGTGATAGATGCATTACAGTACTGTTTTGCCAGTTCACATAATTTTTGAAGTTTTTGATCTGTTGATAAGACTTTTGGTTCTTCATATCCATGAACATCTTGAACATTTATTTCTGTTTTTTGTTCACTAAAAGCTTGCAAAATAGCTTTTATTAATTGTTCTTGATTAATTTTTGAACCATATGATTCTTTTGTAATGGTAAAATTTTGATCTTTATATGTGACTTTTGCATCAATAGGTTCAATTTGTTGACTGCTTAAATGGGTTAATGAAGATATTTTCTTTTGCAATGTTTGTTGTTGAACAGTAAAGAGATTATCTATTGTGATATTGGTTTTTGTAAAATAATGTATAAACCATAAAAAAGTGTTCTGTTTCTTTAAACTTTGTGAAATATCATTTTGAGTATTAAAGACAATGCCACAATCTTGTTGAGTGATGGTTTCCTTTTCACCATCACTAAAAATTAAAGTTAAACTTTGATTTTGAATTGTATTTTCTATTTTTTGCGTAGCTTTTAAAGGTGATAAGCCAGAAACAGAAATACCATTAATAGTCGTTTGAGCCATGAATTTGTCATGATAATAAAAACAACCAAAAGCATATCCTGCTAAAATAATGAAAATACATCCAATTCCAACATTGCGATAATATTCTTTTTTTAATCGAATACGTCGTTTCATTCTTTTCTTTGGAGTATCTGTTTGAACTTGTGTCTGATTATCATTTTCAGTCATTTTTACCGTCTCCTTACTTGATATGATTTATTTTGAAGTATAGGTAGTTTTAAGAAAAAAGTCAAGGTTAGCCGATGAAACAAATAGAATCTATAAAAATCATGTGTAATCTATCATCATAATTTGTAGAGGGAATAGGAGTGAAGAAAAATACTGTCATATTATCATGCAAGCAGAGACATTTTACTAAAGTGATAAAAAGATTTGTATAGAAAGTTTTTTCGTGACATAATATATATAAGGAAAGCAGAGGAAAAGTTCTATGAAAAAGTTTGGAATAAGAATCATGATATGTATTTGTTTATTCACTCTCATTGGATGTCAATCATCTTCAAAGATAAGTGATGAGCCAGCTAGTATTATAGAAAATAGCCATTTTTCTGAAGGATTCAATGATATTGGCCTGTTTTGGACATGTAGTTTTGATAATATGTATATTTCTGTTATTTTTAAAGAGGATAATCCTCAAAAATATTTTGCCCAGCATACACTTCAAATTTCTCAAATAAAGACAATACAGGTGTATCCTGATCAAAAGAAAACAGATCAATTTATTTATATGATTTATAATGAAGGAAAGTTCCAAATTGATCAAGATGATATTGAACAGTTTCAGGATGAGGGAAGAAAGGAAGCTTTTGAATTATATCAAAAGAAAATAAATGATTTATCCCTAACAACAGAAGATATCGGAGAATGGATTTTAAGTTACTTTAATGAGCATGTGCGACCAACACTTATTGCTTTGGCTCAAAAAGAAACAGAAGAATTGATTCAAAGGATAAAAAAACAAGGCTATAAGTATCAAAAAGAAGAGAGTGGGAGAGTTCTTATTGAATCAGACAAATCACCTTATAAGATCGTTGTGAATGCTGATAGTTGTATGATTGTTGATAAGAAGATGGATTTAACAGGTGGTATGAAAACAGGATATATGTATAATGCAACTTTGGGATCAGTTGGTTATATAAAAGATGATGAAGTTATAATTAGTTATCAATATAAGGATAGTACGGTTTTACAAGGTCAACCTTCTAAAACTCAGTATCTGGAATTTTTAAATATTAAAAAATGGTATGATCAGTTCTTGGTTGAAATGGAAACTGATACATTGACTTTAGAGAGTTTATAAACTTGATAGTTTCTATCAAGTTTTGCTTTTTATAATATAAAGGTAGGTGGTTATATGGCATCAGGAAGATTATTTGAAATTCTTTATTATATGCTGGATGTCAAACAAACAACGGCACAAGAATTAGCAGAACGGTTTGAGGTTTCGGTTAGAACAATTTATCGTGACTTAGATCGTTTGCTTGTTGCAGGTATTCCAATCCAGACATTTCAGGGAGCAGGTGGCGGTGTTTGCATTGATGAAAACTTTGTTTTGGATAAAACTGTGTTAAACACTCAAGAACAAGAACAGATTCTTTCAGCCCTTCAAGGCTTATCCGCTTTACATCTAAGAGAATATCAGGATCTGTTAGGGCGTATGCAAAATATATTTCAGCAAAATAGTCATGATTGGATTGAAGTTGATTTTAGTTCATGGCATCAGGATAATGAAATGAATAAAAAGTTTCAGCAAATAAAAGATGTGATTTTAAAACATCAAGTCATTGCTTTTGATTATATCAATGCTCAAGGTGAACAAAGTCATCGCAAGGTCTATCCAGTGAAAGTATTCTTTAAAGGCAATGCATGGTATTTACAGGCTTATGAAATGAAAAAAAGTGTTTATCGAACATATAAATTGACACGTATGCATCATATTGAACAAAAGGATGAATATTTTGATATTCATCAATTCAATCAGCAACCTCCTTCATTGAATTATCATGAAGATGTTTCAATGATTGATGTTGAATTAAAATTTGAAAAATATTTAGGAAGTTTTGTTTATGATGAATTTGAATATCAGGATATTGAGCAAATGGAGGATAGCTATATTGTGAAAACAAAGATTCCTCATCATCCTTGGTTTTTATCGTTCTTATTATCTTTTGGTAGTGGAGTAGAAATATTACAGCCTATTGCATTAAGAGAACAATTAAAAAATGAACTTCAGAAATTAGTCAAAGTTTATGAATAAACCTGACAATCACTGTCAGGTTTATTTTGCTATAATATAATAGAAAGAAGGGAAATTAAATGGAAACAATAACATTAACACATGATAATTTAGAAAATGAACATATTTGTTGTGCTATTGCATCAGATAAAGATGTACAAGTTAAATCAAAAAAAGAATGGTTAAAGGAACAATTAGATCGAGGACTTATTTTTACCAAAATGAATGTTAGAGGAAAATGTTTTATTGAGTATATTCCTATTGAAAATGCTTGGGTACCAGTGAAAGGAAAAGATATGATGTATATTGATTGTTTATGGGTATCAGGGCAATATCAGGGAAAAGGCTATGCTAAGGAATTATTAGAAGATTGTAAAAAAAGAAGTCTAGAATTAGGAAAGAAAGGTTTAATTATTATATCTTCTCAAAAGAAAAAAGGCTTTTTGATGGATTATAAATTTTTAGTGAAACATGGATTTTATAGTGTAGATGTCTGGAATGAAATTTATGAATTGATGTTTTTGCCATTGACTCAAGATTATCAAGAACCGCATTTTAACGTTCAGCCTATAAAAGAAGAAGGGTTGGTTTTGTATTATACCTCACAA